>JALYNB010000284.1 GCA_030773395.1 Actinomycetota bacterium | reverse complement strand
GGACTCCGCGGCGCAGGACGCGGCCGGCGCCGGGAGCGGGACCGACGGCCCCACCGCCGAGCCGAGCGCCTCCACCGGCGACGGCAGCACCGCGCGCGACGCGGGCACCCCCACCGACGCGGGCACGAGCACGCCCGAGAACGAGGCCGACGAGCAGGGGGACAGCGGCGCCACCGCGGCCGACGCGCCCGACGGCTGGGCGACCTACACCGACCCCGCCGGCTGGTCGCTGGCCCACCCGCCGGGCTGGCGAGCGGAGACCCGGGACGTCCGCGGGGAGCGGGTCGTCCAGGTGACCAGCCCCGAGGGCGGCGGGAGCTACGTGCGGGTCAGCGACGACGGCCGGGCCGAGGGCGACCCGGCGGCGCGCTGGCGGGCGTTCGCCGAGCAGTTCGCGGCGCGCAACCGGTCGTACGAGGAGGTGGGCATCGACGCGGTCGAGGACTTCCGCTACACGCCCGCCGCGGACTGGGAGTTCAGCTACGAGCAGGGCGGCGACCGCCTGCACGTGGTCGACCGGATGTTCTTCACGCCGGAGGGGCGGGCCTACGCCGTGCTCGTGCAGGGGGACGACGACGACGAGGTGCGCGAGGTGTTCGACGGCGTCGTCGCCTCGTTCCGCCCAGCGGCCGGGTAGGCGGGCCCGGCGGGCGGTGGGCGGATGGGGGGCTCGCCCGCGTGACGCCGCCGGGACGGTGAGGGTGCCGCCGTACGGGGCACGGGTGGGCGGACACGCCCCCTGACCCTGGAGGACCTGTGCAGCAGCGCCCGCTCGGCGACCACACCGTCGGAGCGATCGGCCTCGGCGGCATGCCGATGTCGATCGAGGGACGTCCCGACCGTGACCGCAGCATCGCGACGATCCACGCCGCTCTCGAGGCCGGCGTGACGCTCATCGACACGGCTGACGCCTACCACCTGCACGCCGACGAGGTCGGCCACAACGAGGAGCTGATCGCCGAGGCGATCGCGTCGTACGGCGGCGACACCTCCGGGGTCGTCGTCGCGACGAAGGGCGGCCACCTGCGGCCCGGTGACGGGTCGTGGACGCAGGACGGCCGGCCCGAGCACGTCAAGCAGGCCTGCGAGGCCTCGCTGAAGCGGCTCGGCGTCGAGGCGATCGGTCTCTACCAGTTCCACCGGCCCGACCCGCAGGTGCCCTTCGCCGACTCGGTCGGCGCGGTCCGCGACCTGCTCGACGAGGGGAAGATCCGGATGGCGGGGATCTCCAACGCGGACCCGGAGCAGATCCGGCAGGCGCAGGAGATCCTGGGCGGTCGGCTCGTGAGCGTGCAGAACCAGTTCTCCCCGGCCTTCCGCTCCAGCGAGCCGGAGCTGCGCCTCTGTGACGAGCTGGGCATCGCGTTCCTGCCGTGGAGCCCCCTCGGCGGGATCACGAAGGCAGCCGAGCTGGGCAGCGCCTACCGGGCGTTCGCCGAGGTCGCCGAGGCGCACGACGTGAGCCCGCAGCAGGTCACGCTCGCCTGGATGCTGGCCCTGTCGCCGGTGGTCATCCCCATCCCCGGCTCGAGCCGCCCTGAGACGATCCGCGCCTCCGTCGCCGCGGCGGACCTCGAGCTCAGCGCCGAGGAGGTCGAGCGGCTGTCCGCCGCCTGACCGGCGACTGGCTCCGGAGACGTCGACGGCCCGGCCCCCGCGAGGGGGACGGGCCGTTCAGACGTGGTGAGGGAGCTGTCAGACCGGGCGCACCTGGTCGGCCTGCGGACCCTTCTGCCCCTGGGTGACCTCGAACTCGACCCGCTGGCCCTCTTCGAGGCTCCGGTAGCCGTCCGCGACGATCGCGGAGTAGTGGACGAACACGTCCTGTCCACCGTCGACGGCGATGAAGCCGTAGCCCTTCTCCGCGTTGAACCACTTCACGGTGCCCTGCGCCACTGTGGTGCTCCCTCTGGGATGGTTCAGCGACCCGCACTGCGCGAGTCACCGGGTCTTCCACCGGACCCCTGCGCAGGGCCCGCGCGCGTTCCGCGGGCGTGATCGAAGCACGTACACGAGAACCGACCGGGGGCGACGATACCTAGGTACGACGGCCAGCGGTAGATCCTCCGCGAACGAGTTGCGACACGGCGTGACCCCGCGACCGCACAGCGTGGACCACAGGCGGTCCTCAGCCCCCGGCGACCGCGGGGATGATCGACACCTGCGCGCCGTCGGGCGTCGCGGTGTCGAGCCCCTGCTCGAACCGCACGTCCTCGTCACCCACGTACACGTTGACGAAGCGGCGGAGCTTGCCCTCGTCGTCGAGCACGCGGGCCTTCAGGCCGGGGTGGTCGGCCTCGAGTGCGTCGAGCAGCTCGCGCAGCGTGGAGCCCTCGGCCTTCACCTCGGCCTCACCCCCGGTGAGGGTGCGGAGGATCGTCGGGATACGGACGGTGGCGCTCACGCCAGACCTGCCTCTCGGAACGCGGACAACGCTGGACGGATGGTCGCCGTGGGACCGGAGACCGGGGCGACCGCGTCGAGCGTCTTCAGCCCGTCGCCGGTGTTGCAGAGCACGGTCTCGGCCTCGGGGTCGAGCGACCCCTCGGCGAGCAGCTTGCGGAGCACGGCCACCGTGACACCGCCGGCGGTCTCGGCGAAGACCCCCTCGGTGCGGGCGAGCAGCCGGATCCCGTCGACCACCTCGGCGTCGGAGACGTCGGCCATCGCGCCGCCGGTGCGCCGCACGGTGTCGAGCGCGTACGGGCCGTCGGCGGGGTTGCCGATCGCCAGCGACTTCGCGATGCCCGAGGCCTTCACCGGGCGGACGACCTCGTGGCCCTCCCGGAAGGCGGTGGAGATCGGTGAGCAGCCGGTGGACTGCGCGCCGAAGACCCGGTACGGCGACGCGTCGACGAGGCCGAGCCGGCCGAGCTCGCCGAACGCCTTGTCGACCTTCGTCAGCAGCGACCCGGACGCCATCGGGATCACGACCTGCTCCGGGAGCCGCCAGCCCAGCTGCTCGGCGATCTCGTAGCCCATCGTCTTGGAACCCTCCGCGTAGTACGGCCGGAGGTTGACGTTCACGAAGGCCCAGGGCTGCTCGCCGGCGACCTCCGCGCAGAGGCGGTTCACGTCGTCGTACGACCCGTCGACGGCGACCAGCGTGCCGCCGTACACGCCCGTCTGCACGATCTTGCCCTGCTCGAGGTCGCTGGGGATGAACACGACCGAGCGCATCCCCGCGCGGGCGGCGTGGGCGGCCACCGAGTTGGCGAGGTTGCCCGTCGAGGCGCAGGACGCCACCTCGTAGCCGAACCCGCGGGCCGCGGTCAGCGCGACCGACACCACGCGGTCCTTAAACGAGTGGGTCGGGTTCCCGCTGTCGTCCTTCACCCACAGCGCTCCCGGGCGCATCCCCAGCTCGGCGGCGAGGCGGTCGGCGCGGTGCAGCCCCGTCATGCCGGCGCCGAGCGTGACCCGGGTGGCCTCGTCGTGGCCGGCGGGCAGCAGCCCGACGTACCGCCACAGCGAGTGCGGCCCGGCGGCGATCGACTCGCGGGTGACGCGGGCCAACCGGTCGTCGTCGTAGGCCACCTCGAGCGGGCCGAAGCACAGCTCGCACACGTGGGAGGCGGTGAGCGCGTAGTCGGTGCCGCACTCGCGACACTTGAGCCCCACGGCCGGCGAGGCGGCGGCGTCGAGGGGGCGGTCGAGCAGGGTCGTCACAGTTGCGAGGCCTCTCTCCTCATCTTCCCCGGGGGCGGTCGCTCCCGGGCCGGAGTTGGCACCTGTCACGTGAGGCCTGCGGGACGGGCAGGAGCCCGCCGCCGCGCGGTGTTCTCGTGGTGGTTGCCGGGGCTTCACCGGGCCGTTCCCTCTGCCCCTCTGGATGAGCTGTGCGTGTTCAGTTGTCCCCGCCGGGGGCGGCGAGGTCGCGCGGGTCGTCCTGGGCGCTGCGCGCGCCGCGGACGCCCCCGACGATACCTGGTGGGCTGACGGGCGCAGTGCGGGAGACGGGCCGCAGTCGGCTCGGCCGCAGGGAGCCCAGGACGGGAGGAACGGTGCACCCCACGAGGCACCCCACGAGCACAGCGCGCGGGAGGGACCGTGCGGTCTGACGTCCGGCGCTGGTACGACCGGCGCACGAGCGCCGCCGCCGACTGGCCCCTGGCGGAGGTGCTGGAGCGGAAGGGGGCCGCGCGGGTCAGCGTGGTCCTGCCGGCGCTGGACGAGGAAGCCACCGTCGGCCGGGTCGTGGAGACCGTGCGGCGCGAGCTCATCGAGACCGTGCCGCTGGTCGACGAGCTGGTCGTCGTCGACAGTGGCTCCCGCGACGACACGGCGCGGGTCGCGGAGCGGGCCGGGGCGCGCGTGGAGCACGTCGACCGCGTCCTGCCCGCCCTCGGCACCCGTCCCGGCAAGGGCGAGGTGCTGTGGAAGTCGCTCGCTGTCACCTCCGGCGACGTCGTGGTCTTCGCCGACACCGACGTGACCGACTTCCGCGCGGAGTTCGTCACCGGCCTCGTCGGTCCGCTGCTCGCCGACCCCGGCCTCGCGCTCGTCAAGGGCCTGTACGAGCGTCCGCTCCTCGCGGCCGGCGACGTGCAGCCCGCCGGCGGGGGCCGCGTCACCGAGCTGGTGGCCCGGCCCCTGCTGAACCTGCACTGGCCCGAGCTCGCCGGCGTCGTACAGCCGCTGTCCGGGGAGTACGCGGCGCGCCGCTCCGTCCTCGAGTCGGTGCCGTTCGCCTCCGGGTACGGCGTGGAGGTCGGCCTGCTGGTGGACGTCCTCACGGGGTGGGGGCTCGACGCCCTCGCGCAGGTCGACCTCGGTCGGCGCACCCACCGCCACCAGGGCGACGCGGCGCTGGGGCGGATGGCCAGTGCGATCCTGCAGACCGTCACCGACCGGCTGGAGCGCACCGGGCGGCTGGTCCTGCTCGACGAGCCGTCGCCGACGCTGACGCAGTTCGTCCCGGGTGCCGGCGGCTGGGTGCCGCTCACGACGGAGGTGGCGGTGGGGGACCGGCCCCCGATGATCGACGTGCGGGAGTACGCCGCCTCGCGGGCCGGCTCGGCGTGACCGCTGCGTCGGGCCCCGAGCGGGGCGTCCGGGGTGTCTACACCGACTTGGACACCACGTTCTGGCTGACCGCGAACGGGGCCCGCAACCCGGTGGTCGCCGCGCGGGCCGCCGCCCGGTCAGACGTCACGGTGACGGACCTCCCGCTCGGGCTGGGCTGGGCGCAGGCCGTCCGGTCATCCCTGGGCGGCCCGGGCCCGGCTGCCCTGGCTGCCGTCGGGGGGCTTGAGCTCGAGCACGACCTCGGCGCCGCCGGACGGTGAGCGGGCGACGTGCAGGCCGCCGCCGGAGGCCGCGGCGGTGCTGCGGGCGATGTCGAGGCCGAGACCTGTCCGCCCGGCCGTCGTCGCACCGCGGCGCACGACCCCCGAGTCGGGAAACCCGGGCCCGGAGTCGCGGACGACGACCCGGACCGTGCCGTCCGCCTCGGGCTCGACCCGCACCTCGAACGCCACGCCGTCCGGCGTGTGCGCCAGCACGTTCTCCAGGAGCACGTCGACCGCAGCCGCCAGGTCGTCCTCACCCGCCGCGACCGGCCATGCGCCGTCCGGGAGCACGAGGTCGAGGTCGCGGCCCTGGTCCTCGGCGAGGACCGACCAGAACTCCACCCGACGGCGGACGACCGCCACGGCGTCGGTGCGCGGCGGCGCCGACTTCCGGGCCGGACGGCGCGCCGCCGCGATGATCTCGGTGACCATCAGCTCGAGGCCCTCCACCTCCTCGAGCAGCCGCTCGCGCTCGCGGGGGTCAGCCAGGCCGTCGACCTCGAGCCGCAGCACGGCGAGCGGCGTGCGCAGGCGGTGGGAGATGTCCGCGGCGGACTCGCGCTCGCGGTCCAGCAGCTCGCGGATGCGCCCGGCGAGCCGGTTCAGCGCCTCGGCCACCTCCCGGAGCTCCGGCGGCCCGGCCGTCTCCGCCCGGCTGGACAGGTCGCCCGCGGTGAGCCGCTCGGCGACCCCCGCGAGCGTCACGGCCGGGCGGACGAACGACCGGCCGAGCCGGTCGGCCACGACGACGGCGAGCGCGAGCAGCGTCACGCCGAGTACGCCGAGGGCCAGCCAGAGCCGGTCGACGCCGGACGCCAGCTGCTCGTCGGGAACGAGGACGCGGATGACCGACACCTGCCCGTCGGTGCGCACGACGGGCACGAACAGCTCACGCCCCCCGGGTACAGGGACGTCGAGCGCGCGCCGCTCCTCGACCGCCCGGGTCATCCCCGGGCCCCACGTGGCGGGTGCCCCCACCACCGTGCCGTCGGGGAGCAGGACGGACGTGGGGCCGGGACCGGCGCGGTTGAGGTCGTCGACGGCGAGCCGGACCTGGTCGGGCGGCTGGGTGCCCACCACCGAGCGCAGGGTCTGCGACGCGAGCACCGCGTCCTGCACCGCGCTGTCGGCCGTGGCCCGCAGGACGAGATAGCCGAGGGGCAGCAGGAAGGCGACGAGCACCAGCGTCGTGACCGCCGCCACCGTGAGGATCAACTGACGCCTCATGGCGCGGGTGGCACCAGCTTCACCCCGACCCCGCGGACCGACACGAGGTAGCGCGGCTCCCGCGCCGACTCCCCGAGCTTGCGGCGCAGCCAGGACAGGTGGACGTCGACGGTGCGGTCCCCGCCGCCGTACGGCTGCTGCCAGACGTCGCGGAGCAGGTCGCGCTTCGTCACCACCACCCCGGGCCGGGCGGCCAGGTGGGCCAGCAGGTCGAACTCCTTGGGGCTGAGGTCGAGCGGCTCCCCCGCGAGGCGGGCGGTCCGGCCCGGCAGGTCCACCTCGAGGTCGCCGACCCGCAGCCGCGCCGGGGCCTCCTCGCGCCCCGCACGCCGCAGCACCGCCTCGATGCGGGCGTCGAGGTTCGGCCCGCTGAACGGCTTGACCACATAGTCGTCCCCGCCGGCGCGCAGTGCCGCCACCACCGACTCGTCGTCGTCCCGGGCCGTGGCGACGACGACCGGGACGTCGCTGACGGCGCGCAGCATCTTCAGCAGCTCGACGCCGTCGACGTCGGGCAGCCCGAGGTCGAGCACCACGATGTCGGGACGGACGTCGGCCCAGGCGCGCAGCCCGTCGAGCCCGGTGGCGGCCGAGGCGACCGCGTGGCCGGCGACCTCGAGTGCCCGCACCAGGGCTGTGCGCAGTCGCGGGTCGTCCTCGACCAACAGGACCCGGGCCACCGCCCCACGCTAGCCCGGCCGGGGGCGGGATGCCCGGTGCACCCGGCACGTTGCCCGCCGCGCCGGGGCCGGGCGTGCGGGGCGGGGCCGGCCAGGGCGGGAGGTGCGCGAGCCGTCCGAATGGGGGATGCTCAGGTGATGTCGCGGCGGGTCGTGCTGGTGGGGGCGTGGCTGGGCGCGGCCGGGGCCGCGACCAGTGCGGGGCTGCTCGTCGTGTCCGCCGCCCTGGGCGTGCCGGTCCTGGGCAGCGCCGAGTCGTGGGCCCGGGCGGAGGCGGCCGTACTGAGCCTCCTGGGCGACGACAGCCGCGCCACCGACGTCGCGGCCGTGCGCGGCGAGGCGGGCGACGGGACGGGCGGCGGCCCGGGGGACGGTCAGCCGGGCGTGACCGCGCCGGGCGGGGCCGCAGCGGTCGTCGCCGGAGCGCCGGTCCCCGGCATGCCGGGCGGACCGGTGGCCGGTCCTCCGGCAC
>JALYNB010000283.1 GCA_030773395.1 Actinomycetota bacterium | reverse complement strand
GCGCACGACCTGCGGGTCGGCAGCGGCGCCGGCGTGCCGATGGCGCCGCCTCAGGCCGGCGCCGGCGCACCGCTCACCTTCGAGCCGGTGGCCCCCAACTTCCGGGACGATGTGGTCACCGCACCGGGCTACGCGTACGACGTCGTGATCCGCTGGGGTGACCCGGTGCTCCCCGACGCTCCTCGCTTCGACGCCTTCAACCAGACGGCCGCGGCGCAGGAGAAGCAGTTCGGTTACAACTGCGACTTCCTCGCCGTGCTGCCGCTCGACGGGCGGCGCGGCCGTCGCGCGCTGCTCGTCGTCAACCACGAGTACACCGACGAGCAGCTCATGTTCCCGGGGGTCCCCGCGCCGGCGCCGCCGGCGACGGACCCGCCTACGACGCTCGAGCAGAAGCGCATCGCGATGGCCGCCCACGGGCTGTCGGTCGTGGAGATCGAGCGGGACCGGGCGAGCTCCGGGCGGTGGACGGTGTCGCGCCGCCGCGGCCACAACCGCCGGGTCACGATGACCACCCCGATGCAGATGACGGGGCCCGCCGCCGGCTCGGAGTACGTGCGGACGAGCGCGAACCCCGACGGCATGACCGTCCTCGGCACGCTCAACAACTGCGCCGGCGGCTGGACCCCGTGGGGCACGACGCTGCACGGCGAGGAGAACTTCAACCAGTACTTCGGCCCCTCGACCCCCGTGACGGAGTCGCTCGCCGAGCCGCGGCTCGCCCGGTACGGCGTGTCCCGAACCGCGCTGCCCGGGCGCCGCTGGGACGAGGTCGACCCCCGCTTCGACCTCAGCAAGGAGCCGAACGAGGTCAACCGCTTCGGCTGGATCGTCGAGCTCGACCCGCACGACCCGAACTCGGTGCCAAAGAAGCGCACGGCGCTCGGCCGGTTCAAGCACGAGGGCGCGACCGTGCGCATCGCGGAGGACGGCCGCGTGGTCGCCTACTCCGGTGACGACGAGCGATTCGACTACATCTACAAGTTCGTCTCCAGGGGCGTCTACAACCCGGAGCCCGGAGCGGCGGCGCGCGCCCAGAACATGACGCTGCTGGACGAGGGCGACCTCTACGTCGGCCAGTTCAGGGGCGACTCGCCGCCGGAGGAGATCGACGGCAGCGGCAAGCTGCCGAGCGACGAGGCGTTCGACGGCACCGGGCGCTGGATCCCGCTGGTGCTCGACGGGAAGTCCCAGGTCCCGGGCAAGTCCGTGGCCTGGGTGCTGACGTTCACCCGCCTGGCGGCCGACCGGCTCGGCAAGGAGCTCAACGACCAGGGGGACTTCCCGAACCCCGCTGCCCCCGTCGTCGTGAACCCCGCGCTCGTGCCCACGCGGATGGACCGGCCGGAGGACATCCAGACCAACCCGGTGAACGGGCGCGTCTACGCGGCCCTGACCAACAACTCCCGCCGCGACGGGACCGTACCGGACCGGCAGGCCGACGAGGCCAACCCGCGGACGTCCACCACGGGCCTGGTCGATGCCACCGACACGGCCCCGGCAGCTCGAGGGCCGCTCACGGGCAACCGGCACGGGCAGGTGATCGAGTGGAGCGAGACCGACGGTGTGGCGGGCCGGGACTTCTACTGGAAGCTGCTCATCGTCGCCGGTGACCCTGCGGACGAGGGCACCTACTTCGGCGGCTTCGACAAGTCGAAGGTCAGCCCGATCTCCAGCCCGGACAACGTCGAGTTCGACCCCTCGGGCAACCTCTGGATCTCCACGGATGGGAACGCGCTGTCGCTCGTGAACCAGGCCGAGGGGACCACCGGCGGCAGCAACGACGGGCTCTTCGCTGTGCCCGTCGCAGGGCCCGAGCGGGGTCACCTGAAGCAGCTGCTCACGGTGCCGGTGGGAGCGGAGTGCTCGGGACCGCTGATCGCCCGTGACGCCCGCTCCGTGTTCATCTCGGTGCAGCACCCCGGGGAGACCACGGGCTCGACGTTCGAGAACCCCTCCAGCACGTGGCCGGACCGGCGGCCGGTGGACCCGTTCCCGCGGCCCAGTGTGATCGTCAGCTACCGGCGGGACGGGGGCCGCGTGGGCAGCTGAGCGAAGGCCGGGGCCGGCCCTCACGCCAGCCCCGGCCCCGGCCCTCACGCCAGCCCCCGCCTCGCGACTGCAGGCTCGCGCGTCCCTCGCACGGAGGCGACGACGTCGAGCACACGCCGGGTCGCCCGCACGTCATGGGCCCGGAAGACCCGGGCGCCCAGCCAGGCGGACACCGCGGTCGCGGCCAGCGTCGCCTCATGGCGGTCCTCGACCGGCAGGTCGAGCGTCTCGCCCAGGAAGTCCTTGTTCGACAACGCGACCAGCACCGGCCAGCCGGTGGCCGCGAGCTCGCCCAGCCGGCGGGTGACGGCCAGCGAGTGCCGGGTGTTCTTGCCGAAGTCGTGGGCGGGGTCCACGAGGATCCCGTCGGGCCGGACGCCGAGGGCGACCGCCCGCTCGGCCTGAGCCGTGGTGCGCGCGACCACGTCGGCCACCACGTCGTCGTACGTCACGCGGTGCGGCCGGGTGCGCGGGGCCTGCTCCCCGGCGTGGGCGCACACGAGGCCGACCCGGGTCTCGGCGGCGACGACGGCGAGGTCGGGGTCGGGGCCGCCCCAGGTGTCGTTGAGCAGGTCCGCGCCCGCGGCCACGAGCTCGCGGCCCACCTCGCTGCGCCACGTGTCCACGCTGATCACGACGTCGGGGTGACGTTCGCGCACCGCGTGAACGACGTCGGACGTCCGGCGGAGCTCCTCCGTGGCGTCCACGTGGTCACCCGGCCCCGCCTTCACGCCGCCGATGTCGATGATCGCCGCGCCCTCGGCGACGGCGCGGTCGACCGCGGCCAGCGCCGCGTCGAGGGCGAACGTCGCCCCCCGGTCGAAGAAGGAGTCCGGCGTCCGGTTGACGACGGCCATGACGACCAGCTCGTCGGGACCGAAGGCCCGCGCCCCCAGCCGCAGGGTCGCGCGGCGGCCCGGCGC
>JALYNB010000282.1 GCA_030773395.1 Actinomycetota bacterium | reverse complement strand
GTCAAGCAGTGGCTGCGCGGCGCCCCCCTGCGCACCGACGCGGACGCGGGCCCGTCCCCGGTGCCCCCCGCGGGGGTCTTCACCCTGAGCGGGCCGGTCGTGGGGCCCGGCGAGGCGCCGCCGGTCGGCTGACGGGCGGGCCCGGCGGCCGTGCGGCATGCGAGCCGGCGACGGCTCAGTCCGTGTCGACGACGACGACCGTCGTGTTGTCGATGCCCCCGCCGCGCAGGGCCGCCTCCACCAGAGCGTCGCAGGCCCCCTGCGGCTCGCCCTGCGCCAGGAGCCGGGCGATCTCGGCCTCGTCCGTCGTGCCGGTGAGCCCGTCGGTGCAGAGCAGCAGCCGGTCGCCGGGGGCGGTCTTGAGCTCGACGGCCTCGGGGACGACGTCGCCCAGGCCGAGGGCCTGCGTGAGCATGCCCCCGGCCCCGTGGTCGCGGGTCAGGGGGACGAGCCCCGCCGGGCCGAGCAGGTAGGCCCGGCTGTCCCCGACGTGGACGACCCACGCTCGGCCGGGCCGGACGTGCGCGACGACGACCGTGGTGCCCATCCCGAAGCGGGCCGGGTCACGGCCGCCCTCGACCACCGCCCGGTGGGCCTCCTGGACGGCGTCGGCGAGCCGGGTCGCGACGTCGCGCTCCGCCGCCTCGGGGAGGCCCGCGAGCGCCGCGCGGAGGCTGTCGACGGCGGTCGCGCTCGCTACCTCGCCGGCCGCGTGGCCGCCCAGGCCGTCGGCGACCGCCACGACGCCGGTCTCGGGTGTGACGAGGAAGGCGTCCTCGTTGGCGTCCCGCACCAGGCCCACGTCACTCGCCGCCCCGACTCGCATGACCGAGAGGCTACGGCGGGACCCCGCCCGCCCGCCGGACGAGGCGGGGGTGGGGGAAGAGTCACCCGGACGACGTGGTTCCCTGGTGGTGCGGCACCGGCTCGCATCACGGCCCCCGGGCTCAACCCTCAGTCGCTACGAGCGACGAACCGCCGAGAGGCGCCTGGCGAGTCGGTGTCGCACCAGCCTCGGCCGCGCGTTGCCGTCGTACGGCCACTTTGGGTCATCGTGACCACCAACGGCGTCGCCGCGCCTTCCCTCGTGCTCCCCGACGTCCCCCGACATCGCGTCGCGGGTCGCCGCCGACCTGCTCCACGTCCTCGACGCCCCCACCGAGGTCGCCGGCCAGCGGCTTGACGTCAAGGCCAGCGTCGGAGTCGCCCTGCGCCGCGGTGCCGGCACCGACAGCTCACAGGTCCTTCCCCGCCATGCCGACGCCGCCATGTACGCGTAGCGCAACGGCGGCCGGCAGGCACCCACACCCTGGCCGGCTGAACACCGGCTGCATCCCGCAGCAGCGGGGACGCACGGCGGTCGGGGTCTGCGACGACCTTCACCGCACGGGCTTACGTCTGCCTGCTGGCGAGCCTGAGGGCTGTCCATCGGCGCGATGGCTGCCGGTCGCTGCCGTCCGGTCTGAAGCTGTCCGCGTTCGCGAGCGGGCGGGCGGGCTGCTCCCCCGTCCGGGGGACCAGCCGCGCCCAGGCGCTGTCGATGCAGAAGAGCCAGTGCCCTCCTCAGCGGGAGGCCCGTTCCAGAAGGAGCCCCCCGTGCAGCACGCCCTCCGGCTCGGCCCCGCCGCGCCGACTCGAAGGCGCGCGGGTCACGGCGGGCGACGGGGGCAGCAGAGGCTGGGGGTGCAGTCGCGACTGCTGGTGCTGGGGGTCGCGGTGGTAGTCGCGACGGCGGTCGCGCTCAGCGGAGTCGGGGTGCTGCAGGCCCGCTCGTTCAGCACCGAGGCGCACCGGCACGTGGACTCGCTGGTGGACGCGGGGCTGGCGCGGGCGAGCCGGGACGCCGTCGCGCTGGTCGAGGCGCAGAGCCGCGCGGTGCAGGCGAAGGTCGACAGCGACCTGCGGGTGGCCCGTCACGTTCTCCAGGACCGTGGGCCGGTGACGTTCTCCGCGGACACTGTGGACTGGGCCGCGCGCAACCAGTACTCCGGCGATGTCACCGCGGTGCGGCTACCGAGGATGCTCGTCGGCGGGCAGTGGCTGGGCCAGAACAGCGACCCGGCGGTCCGCACCCCGGTGGTGGACGACATCGCCGACTTGATCGGCGGCACGGTGACCGTGTTCCGTCGGGTCAACGCTCGAGGCGACATGCTGCGGGTCGCGACGAACGTGCGGACCGCGGACGGGCAGCGGGCGGTGGGCACCTACATCCCCGCGGTCAACCCGGACGGGATCGCGAACCCTGTGGTCAGCACGCTGCTGGCAGGACAGACCTACCGGGGTGTGGCCTACGTCGTCAACGACTGGTACGTGACGGCCTACGAGCCGCTGCGCGACGCCAACGGGCAGATGGTCGGCGCGCTGTACGTAGGAGTCCGGCAAGACAACCTGGACACGCTACGGACCGCGCTCTCCCGCAGCCACGTCGGCTACTCCAGCACCGTCACGGTGCTCCGCGGCAGCGGGGCGCGGCTCGGCGAGGAGGTCCTGGCCGTCTCGGACAGGCACGCCGACCCTCGGCGCGGCGAGCACACGCGGCAGATGGCCACCGCCGGCAGCGGTCTCGCCCCGGGCGAGGTGCGGTCCGGCTCCTACACCACCGTCGCCCGCGACGGCACGACGACGACGATGGTGTACCGGGTCGGGTACTACGCCCCCTGGGACCACGTCGTCGCCGTGGAGGCGCCTCAGTCGGAGCTGTCCGAGGCCCAGGCCGCGGTCGACGCCGGTCAACGCGCGATGACCTCCACGCTGCTTCTGGTCGGCGTGGCGGTCAGCGTGCTCGGCGCCGCCGGCACCGCTCTCGTCGCCCGGCGCCTGACCGGCCTGCAGGCCCAGTTGACGCACCAGGCCTTCCACGACGCCCTCACCGGGCTGCCCAACCGGAGCCTGTTCGCCGACCGCGTCGAGCAGGCGCTGCTGCGCGCCGCCCGGTCCGGCACCGCCGTCAGCGTGCTGTTTCTCGACCTGGACGACTTCAAGACCGTGAACGACTCACTGGGCCACGACGCCGGCGACCAGCTTCTCGTCGAGGTCGCGCACCGGCTCCGCGGCGCGCTGCGCTCCACCGACACCCCGGCCCGCCTCGGTGGCGACGAGTTCGCCGTCCTCGTGGAGGACCTGTCCGACGCGGCTGATGTCGAGCTCGTCGCCGACCGGCTGCTGCGGGTCCTGTCCGCCCCGTTCCTGCTGGCCGGCACCGAGGTGCTGGTCCGCAGCAGCATCGGGCTGGCCACGAACTCCGACGACCTGTCCGACGGCGGACGGCTTCTCAGCGCGGCCGACGCGGCGATGTACGCCGCGAAGATCGCCGGTAAGGGCCGGTACGCGGTGTTCACGCCGGCGATGACCGCCGACGCAGCCGAGCGGCTGCAGCTGCGCGCGGACCTCGAGCGCGCGGTGGGCCGCGGGGAGCTCGTGGTGCACTACCAGCCCACCGTGCACCTCGACAGCGGCCGCATCCGGGGTGTGGAAGCGCTCGTCCGCTGGCAGCACCCGACCCGCGGGCTCCTCTACCCGGGACAGTTCATCGCGCTCGCCGAGGAGACCGGGCTGATCGTGCCGCTCGGCTGGGCCGTGCTGCGGCAGGCCTGCGACCAAGCCGCGCAGTGGCGCGCAGCCCATCCCGACCTCGACCTCGCGGTCACCGTCAACCTCGCCGCCGCGCAGCTCCGCCACGAGGACTGCACCCGGCACATCGCGGACGCGCTGGCGGCCAGCGGGCTGGACCCGGCTGCCCTCACCCTGGAACTGACGGAGTCGGTGCTGATGGACGACGACGCCGACCGGCAGCTCGCCGAGCTCAGCCAACTCGGCGTGAGACTGGCGGTCGACGACTTCGGCACCGGCTACTCCTCCCTCAGCTACCTCAGCCGGTTCCCCATCGACCTGCTCAAGCTCGACAAGTCCTTCATCGACGAGGTCACCGAGCG
>JALYNB010000281.1 GCA_030773395.1 Actinomycetota bacterium | reverse complement strand
GGGCCCGGAGAGCGACCCCTTCGCGGACACGCCCGCGCCCGCCCTGCTGACCCTGACGCCCGGGGACGTGCTGGCCGCCAGCGAGCGGGCGAGCGGGTCGGCCGGGGGCTGACGGCTCAGCCCAGGGCGGCGAGCCCCGCCTCGGCGACCTGCACGTCCTGCTCCGGGCTGCCGCCGCCGATGCCGACGGCGCCGATGACCTGGCCGTTGCGCGTGATGGGCACGCCGCCGCCCAGCAGCGAGAACCGGCGGCGAGGAAGGACTGGGCGCGGCTGGATGAACATGGCGACGCCGATCCGGCGCGCCTTCCGCTCGGGTGCTCAAGCTCCCAGCTCACCCCGCGCGTCGGCGAGCAGGGCCTCGGCCCGGGCGGACAGGACGGGATCGAGCGGGTCCACGCCGGCGTCGTACGCGAGCGACCAGACGACGCCGCCCGCCTCCGTCCGACGGGCCAGCACCCGCACCCCGTCGCGGCCCCGGAGCCGGTGGTGCCGGCTCCACAGGACACTCGCCGTGACCCGGTCGTGGACGGCGTCCGGGAACCCGCGGGCGTCGACGAGGCGGTAGGCGGTTGTGCGCTCCTCGAGCGGGCCGCCGTCAGGGCCCGCCTCCGTCACGGTGAGCACGCCGTCCCGCCAGGTCGCCCTGGCGACCGTCTCCCAGGGCAGCCGCGTCGGCTCGCCGCCCTCGCCGGGCAGCCACAGCGCCTTCGTCGTCGCGACGAGCCACGGCGCGTCGTCCCCACCAGGGCTGACCGCGGCCGCCGCCAGGCGCTGCTCCCCCGAGCGCAGCCGCTGCCGCACCGCCTCGACGGCCGGAGGGAGGGGCGTACGTCGAAACCAGGGCACTCGCCGAGACTAGGTCCACTGACGGAGGGCGGTCCCGCCCGTCCCACAACGCCCGCACAGGCACGGCCTCTAGCGTGGCCCCGTGTCCACTGCCCTGCGCCCCAAGGACGAGGTGACCGCGGCGATCCGGCGCGACTCGCGGGCCGTGCTCGTGGTCAACACCAAGTCGCGGCGGGGGGGCCGCTGCCACCCCCGCATCGCCCGGATGCTCGCGGAACAGGGCGTCCACCTCGTCGCCGACCTGCCGGTGACCGACCCGCGGGAGTTCTCCCGCACGCTGGAGCAGGCGCTGGCGCTGGAGCCCGACCTGCTGGTGCTCGGCGGCGGCGACGGGACGATGGCCTCCGCCGTCGACTCCCTCGCCCACGGCGACGTCGCGCTCGGCGTGCTCCCCCTCGGCACGACGAACAACTTCGCCCGCTCCCTCGGCCTGCCGCTGTCGCTCGCGGGGGCCGTCCGCACGATCGCGACCGGCAAGGTCGCCGACGTCGACCTCGGGCGCGTCACCGGCCCCACGGGCGAGGACCTGTTCTGCAACCTGGCCAGCCTCGGCCTGTCGGTCGAGGTCGCCCACCGAGTCCCTCACCTGCTCAAGCGGGCGCTGGGCCGCGGCGCCTACCCGCTCACCGCGCTGACGATCCTCCCACGGCACCACCCCTTCCGGGCCACGGTCAGCTGGACCGACGAGCGCGGGGCGTCGCATGCGCAGACCTTCTGGACCCACCAGCTGAACATCGCCAACGGCCGCTCCCACGCGGGCCGGCCCATCGCCCGGGACGCGAGCATCGACGACGGGCTGCTCGTGGTCTACCGGCTCGGCGGGCGCGAGCGGTCGAAGCTGTCCCGTGCGACGGTCGAGCAGGTGGTGCTCGGCCCGCACCGCGACCTGGCGATGACCCCGTTCCTCGTCGTGCCCGAGGTGCGGGTGGAGACCGAGCCACCGCTCGCGGTCGACGTCGACGGCGAGGTGCGCGGCACGACCCCGGTCACGGTCAGCTGCGCCGCGCAGGCGCTGCGCGTGGTCATGCCCCTGTCGTTCGTCGACCGCTGACCGACCGGCCCGGCCCGGTCAGGCCCGGGCGTCCTGCCGCGCGCCCTCGAACCAGGCCTCCAGGGCGTCGGCGGGCAGCGGCCGGCTGAGGTAGTAGCCCTGCGCGATGTCGCACCCGAGGTCCGACAGCTGGTCGAGCGTCGCCCGGTCCTCCACACCCTCGGCGACGGTGCGCAGACCGAGGTTGCGGCCCAGCTCCACGACGGACTGCACGATCAGCGCGTCGCTGCGGTCGCTGTTCATCTGGCTGACGAACGAGCGGTCGATCTTCAGCTGGTGCACCGGCAGCTTCTTCAGGTGGGCCAGCGACGTGTAGCCGGCGCCGAAGTCGTCGATCGACAGCGTGATCCCGAGGTCGGCGAAGCGGGTGAGGATCAGCAGCGCCCGCTCCGGCTCGGTCATGATGGCGCTCTCGGTGACCTCCAGCTCGAGGCACGAGGCGGGCACCTGCCAGCGGGCGAGCAGCTCCAGCACGTCGTCCACGAAGTGCTCGTCGAGCAGGTTGCGCGCCGAGACGTTCACCGCGACCTGGAGCACGTGGCCGGCGTCCTGCCACTTCCGGCACTGCGCGAGCGCCGCGTCGATGACCCAGCGGGTCAGCGGCCGGATGAGGGCAGTGCGCTCCGCGACGGGGATGAACAGCGCCGGGGGGACCATGCCGCGCTCGGGGTGCTGCCAGCGGACCAGCGCCTCGACGCCGCACACCCGGTCGTCGGGCAGCCCGACCTTGGGCTGGAAGTGGAGCACCAGCTCGTCGTTGTCGATGGCGCGGCGGAGCTCACCGAGCAGCCCGAGCCGCTCGGGGCTGTGACCGTTCAGGTCGTGGTCGTAGACCGTGACGCCCAGGCCGCGCTCCTTGGCGTGGTACATGGCGATGTCCGCGTGCTGGAGCATCGTCTCGACGTCGTCGCCGTGGTCGCCGTTGAGCACGATCCCGAAGCTCGCGTCGACGTCGAGGGAGACACCATCGGCCTCGATCGTGGCCTCCATGGCCCGGCGGGCGCGGGCCGCGACGTCGAGCGCGGAGCCCACGTCGCCGACGGCCGGCAGCAGGATGGCGAACTCGTCGCCGCCCAGCCGGGCGACGGTGTCGGACGCCCGCAGCGTCCCCTGCAGCCGGTCGGACACGGCCTGCAGGACGACGTCGCCGTAGTGGTGGCCCAGCGTGTCGTTGATCTCCTTGAACCGGTCGAGGTCGATGAGCATGAGGGCGACCGGCTCCCCGGAGGCGCGCGACTCCTCCAGGGCGACCTGGGTCCGCTGCCGCAGGAGCGCCCGGTTGGGCAGGCCGGTCAGCGAGTCGTGCAGGGCCTGGTGCCGGTTCTCGTCGGCCTGGACGTCGATCTCACGCCGGTGATCGCGCAGCACCACGGCGAACAGACCGAGGATCGCGAGGCCGATGCCGAACACCATCGGGGTGGCGAAGAGCACCACCCGTTGCAGGTCGTGCAGGTCGGCGAGGCCCCGCTGGGTCTCCTGCCGGCGGGCGTCGTCCTGCTCGACGACGGCGTCCTCGAGGCCCTCGTAGAGCGGCTCCAGCGCGTAGTCGTCCTCACCGGCCGCGCCCCCCGGCGGGACCGACGCGAACAGCGCCGGCATCCACTCGACGTAGTCCTCGTACCGGGTGAGCAGCTCGGACGCCTGTGCCCGGCGTGCAGCCCCCTCCGCCCCAACCACGGCCTGCAGAGCCCGCCGGACCACGGGGGTGGCCTCGTGGAACTCCTCGATCTCCTCGGGGTCCCCCCCGGCCAGGAACTCGTCCACCGACGACTCCTGCTCCAGCAGCGCCGCCCTCGTGCCCGCGTACAGGGCGCTGAGCTCGGCGTTCATGCGTGCCGTCTCGGTTGCTCGGCTGGTCAGCACAGCGGCAGTCACGGAGAACGCGGTCATGGCGAGCAGCACCAGGACCAGCCCCCAGGTCGCGAGCCGCCCCGACAGGGAGCGCGTGGACGGAGCGACGTCGAGCGTCGCGGGGCCGAGCCTGGTGCTGTCCACGAAAGCCTCCTGGGTGCCGCTCGCCTGCGCTCCGCGGACAGGACGGTCATCGGCGCGCGGCTGGGCCGTCGTGACCTCCGGGACGCGCCTGTCACCCACCTGGCGGACGCGCCACCTCCGGTGGCCAGCCCGGTGTGACTGGTCCCACGATCCACCACGTGCCCGGCGTCGTCGACCGCGGCAACCAGGCGAAGGTCGACCTCAAGCGGTGCCGCACGGCGCTGGGAGGCTGAGGGGCGGCGGGGGCGCGGGGACTCCCCGCGGCCCCTGCCGCGTGCTAGAGGACGCCCATCGCCTGCTCGCGCAGCTGCCGCCGGCGGGCGTCGAGGTCGACGAGCTCGGCGAACAAGCGGTTGTACTCCGCCTGCTCCTCCACCGGGTTGACCCGCTGCAACCGGCTGCGCAGCGCCTCCGCCGACCGAGCGACGCCGCGCTCGCGCAGCATCGCCACCTGGGCCGCGACGTAGCGGGCGTCGGGTGCGGTGGTCGTGCGCAGCGGCTCGACCGCGAGCTCACCCACGAGGCGCCGCAG
>JALYNB010000280.1 GCA_030773395.1 Actinomycetota bacterium | reverse complement strand
CCTCGGCCCGGCGCGACCTGGGGCTGCTGCGGCCGGGGGAGCTGGCCGAGCTGCGCCGGTTCGGGTCGGTGCGCCGTGCGGAGGCCGGGACGGTGGTGGCGGCCGCCGGCTCTCGGGTGACGCAGGTGCAGGTCGTCGTGGACGGCGAGCTCGAGCTCATGGCCCGGCTGGAGGAGGGCCGGACCACGATGGCGG
Source organism: Actinomycetota bacterium (assembly GCA_030773395.1). Taxonomy (GTDB): domain Bacteria; phylum Actinomycetota; class Actinomycetes; order JALYNB01; family JALYNB01; genus JALYNB01. The sequence goes on along the minus strand of JALYNB010000280.1, from coordinate 5,088 downwards.
TGGTGCGCACCGGCGGTGTCATCGCCGACATCCCGCTGCTGCTGGACCACCTGATGCCCTATGACGCGGTGGCGAGCCGGGCGACGCAGCTGGTGGCGCTGACCCGCCAGCGGTGGACAGAGCTGCTGAGCTCCTCGCCGTCACTGTCGCTGAGGTGGATGACGTCCATCGCCCGCCGGCTCGACGACGACCGCCGCCGGCTCGTGGTGGTGACGTCGAGGCCGCTGACCGCCCAGGTCGCCTACCTGCTGCTGGACATGGCGGAGGCACACGTGGGCGGTCAGCGCGTCGTTCGGCTCAGTCACACCACACTGGCGCACCTGCTGGGCGCCCGGCGGCAGTCGGTCACCCGGGTGGTCGGCCGGCTGCGGCAGCAGGGTCTGGTCCGCACGCGCTACGGCGCGACAGTGCTGGTGGACGAGGACGGGCTGCGGGAGGTGATGGGCAGCGACCCGCTGCCCTGACGCTGCGACAACCACCGAGCCGCGCTGGGCGCGGGCAGCGCGGCTCAGAGGCCGGGCGCGAGGGGGACGTCCAGGTCGGTCTCGACCAGGTGGTTGAAGTGGTTGGTGAACAGGTTCAGCGCGATGTGCACCGAGGCCTCGGTCAGCTCGGTGTCGCTCCACCCGGCGTCCAGCGCGGCCTGCCAGGTCCTGTCCGAGACCGTGCCCACGCTGCTGCTGGACTCCCGCACCAGCGCCAGCAGCGCGGCGAGCCTGGCGTCGTCGCTGTAGGAGCCGTCGCGGATCGCGACCGTCTGCTCCGGCATCAGCCCGGCGCGGGTAGCCCCCAGGGTGTGCGCGGACTGGCAGTACGCGCACCGGTCGACGTTGCCGACGACCAGCGCGATCGCCTCGCGTGTCGCGGCGTCGAAGGTGCCGTAGTCGCCGATGACCTGCTGCAGCGCGACGTAGGCCTGCAGCACCACGGGCGCGTGCGCCATCTCGCCGTGGATGTTGAGGACCTTGCCGAACTGCGCCTGCAGCGACTTGAGCTCGTCACGGCTCTGCTCCGGGGCGGACTCGAGGGTGTGCACGGGAATGCGGGCCATGCCTGCCTCCTGGGGTCGAGGGGGATGAGCGGTGTCTGAGGGAGGAGAAGCCCCGCAGTCCCGGTGTTCATCGCTGCTCGGTCACCTGGATGACCATCTCCGGGCGGTATCGCGGGCCGGGGGTCACCCCGCGGCGAGGATCCGCCGCGCCGTGCGACGCGCGTCGCCGTCCACGCCGTGCACGATCGAGGAGCTCAGTCGGGTCTGCCAGGGCAGGCCCATCCAGTGCAGCCCCGGTACGGGCGAGACCCCGGCCGCGTGCACCGGCACCCCATCGGCGTCGAGGGCACCGGGCACGTCGAGCCAGGACGTGTCGGGGCGGTATCCGGTGCACCAGAGCACGGTGGACACCGGCAGCTCCCGGCCGTCGGCGAGGGTGACGCGTGAGCTCCGGGCCCCGACCACCCGGGAGGTGACCAGGGCGACCCGGCCTGCGCGGACGAGCCGGCGCAGCGGCGTCCCGACGAGGACGTCGCCGCGCTGCTGCACGCGCCGCGACACGCGCGAGGTGCTGGGGGAGTCCAGGACGCCGGTGAGCCACAGCGGCCAGTACACGCTGACGCCCAGCACGGTCTCGGGCAGGAACCACGGCTCGCGCGGGGCGGCGACGGTGACCGGGTGGGTGGCCGCCAGCTCGACGGCCAGCTGCGCGGCCGAGTTGCCGCCACCCACCACGAGCACCGGCCCGGGCGGGACGTCGCCCGGCCGGCGGTAGTCCGCCGAGTGCAGCTGGGTCACCGCCGGGTCGAGCCCCGCCGCGGCGGGTGGCACGTGCGGGCGGGAGAACGGCCCTGTCGCCACGACCACCTGCCGGGCCCGCACCGGCCCCGCCGACGTGTCGGCGGTGAACTGTCCGGCGCTCCGCCTGAGCCGGCGTACCTGCACCCCGGTCTCGACCGGCACGCCGAGATGGGCGGCGTAGTCCTGCAGGTACGCCGCCATCTCCTCCCGCGTCGGGCTGCGGCCCGGTCCGCGCGGGAAGGGGCGGCCGGGCAGCCGGTTGAACCGACGCGGGGTGAACAGCCGCAGGCTGTCCCAGCGGTCGAGCCAGCTCTGACCCACGGGAGCGCGGTCGACGACCAGCACGTCGCCGCTGCCCAGGCGGCGCAACCAGTACGCCGTTCCGAGCCCGGCCTGCCCGGCCCCGACCACGAGGACGCCGACCTGTCGCACCGGGCGATCCTGCCCCACCCGCCGCGCCCCCCCCGAGGACCACGGGCAGGGCCGGCGGGCCCGGGGGCTTGTGGTTCACGGTCGGGGCGACCGGTCCGGCCACGTCGTGGCGTGCCCCGCCGCGCCCGCGTGCTCGTCCCAGACGGCGAGGAGCTCGTCGACGGCGGGGTTGCCCAGCCACCGGACACGACCGTCCAGGACGTAGGTGGGGGTGCCGACCAGGCCCGGCGGCACCGGGTACCCGGCCGGGAGGCGGTCCAGGTCGACCAGCTCCACGCCCGCGCCCGGCCGGTCGCGCGTCAGCTGCGCGACGAGCTCCCGGGCCCGCACACACCCGGCGCACCCGACGGCGACGTAGACCCGCAGCTGCGGACCCGGCGGTCGGGCCGGGAGGTCAGCGGCGGTGCCGCCGATGGGGCCGACGGGCACCGCGCGACCTCACGCCGGGCGACGCAGCATCAGGCCGGCCACGCCGCCGAGCAGCACGCCGAAGACCACGTGCCCGAGCAGGCTGCTCAGCGTCATGCTGTTGATCATGAAGAGGGGCATGCCCATCATGGCCGGCATCAGCAGCAGCGGTCCGACCACCCACAGCACCACTCCGTACACGGCACCCAGCCCGACGCCGCTGCCCACGCCCTTGACCGCACTGCCGAGCAGCACGCCGAAGGCGGCGCCGAAGACCGCGCTGATCAGGAGATGCACGACCCAGCCCACTGCGACCGACTGGCTGCCGACCAGCCCCGCGATCATGCCCATCATGCCCATCATCTGCATCATCAGGCCGAAGACGAGCCCGCCGACGAGCCCGCCGGCCACTCCGGCGGCCGTCCTCTGCCCGATCCCGGTGCGGCCGGCCCGAATCGCCGTGCCGGGTCGCGTGCTTGACGTCGTCATGACCGAGCTCCCCTCCGCCGGGCGCCACTCGCCCGGACGGACCCGACGGTAGGGACGGGCACCCACCTCCTTCTGTGTGCGCCGGCACACTCGGGCGCCTCCGTTCCTGTCACAGTGGTGCGGTCATGCCGACCAGCGCCCGTGCGGGCAGTGCCGCGACCGCCCGGTGGTGCCTTGCCCGGCGCAGGGCGGCGCAGTGACTGCCGGCGGCGGAGTCGGGCGGGGAACCGCCCCGGTGTTCTGCCTGTCCGAGGTCGAGATCTTCCAGGACCTGTCGGCGCAGGAGATGGCCGACCTCGCCGCCCGGGCGCCGATGCGTACCGTCGCGGCCCGCACGACGGTGTGGTCACCGCACCAGCCGCACAAGGTGCTGTTCATCGTCAAGGCGGGTCAGGTGCGGCTGTACCGGGTGTCGCCGGAAGGGCGCCGGCTCACCATCGCGGTGCTCGGCCCGGGAGCCCTCTTCGGGGAGATGGACCTCGTCGGTCAGCGCATGGGGGAAGGGTTCGCCGAGGCCCTCGAGCCGTCCGTGCTCTGCCTCATGAGCGAGCAGGACGTGCGCGGCATGCTGCTGGCCGACCCCCGCATCGCCACGCGGATCATCGCCGGGCTGGGCCGACGGCTGGCCGACGTCGAGCAGCGCCTCGCCGACAGCGTGCTCAAGAGCGCTCACCAGCGCGTCGCCGCCGTGCTGTGCCGGCTCGTCGGCACCGGTCCCGCCCCGGGCGGGCTGTTCGGACGGCGACCCGGCGAGGTCCGGCTCACGCACGAACAGCTCGCCGACCTGGTCGGCACCACCCGCGAGACCACCACCAAGCTGCTGGGCGAGCTCCGCGACGCCGGCCTCGTCCATCTGCGCCGCGGGGGCATCGTCGTGCTCGACCACGCCGCGCTGCGCGCCGCCGCCGACCACGACGCCCCCGGTGGTCGCACCTGAGCGGTTGACCTCCCGCCGACGTCAGCGGCAGGCCGCCGGGCGCCACACCGAGCGCTCAGCCGGTGATCGTCACCAGGGTCTCGGCGGTGCCCGCGGTGCCGTCGTCGATCAGGCACGCCGCGACGAGCCGGGCCTGACCCGGCTGCGCGTCGGCCGGGACGGTCAGGGTGGCGACGAAGACGCCCTGCGCGTCGGCCTGACCACCCTGGACGACGCCGCCGGCACCGACGGCGAGGGCGAACTGGGCGGGCTGCTGCGGCTGGCAGCCGCTGACGCGGGCCTGGACGCTCTGCCCGGGGGCGACGGACTGCGGGGTCACGGTGAGCTGCACCGCGCCGGGCTCGACGATCTCATAGATCGGCTCGACCAGCCCGGCCTCGACGTTGACCTGGACGTGGCGCATGAGGAACGCCGCCATCTGCGCTCGGGTGACCTGGGCGCCGGGGACGAAGCGGCCGGGCGCGGCGCCCTCCGCGATCCCCGCCGCGGCGATCGCGTTGATCGCGGCCTCGTGCGGGCTGCCCTCGTCGTCGTCGAAGACGTCCTCGTCGGGGGTGGGGAACCCCTCGTCGTCACCCTGCAGAACGGCCTGCAGCTGGTCGATCATGGTGGCCATCTGCCCGCGGGTGACCATGCTGGTGGGGTTGAACGTCGTCGGGCTCGTGCCGCGCATGACGTCGAGGTTCCACAGCAGGGTGATCGCGACCTGCGCCTCGGGGGTCGCGCCGGCGAGGTCGGAGAACGGCGCCGGCTCGGCGTCCTCGAGGCCCTCCAGCTGCTCGGGGTCGACCGCGATGATCGTCAGTCGGGCGAGGAACAGCGCCATCTGCTGCCGGCTGACCGGGCTCGTCGGGCTGTACGTCGTGGCGGTCGTGCCCTGCGTGATGCCGTAGTCGGCCAGGCAGCGGATCTCCAGGTCGAACAGGTTGCCCCGAATGTCGGTGAACGTCGACGCGCTCACCTCATCCGGCGGGCAGGCGCCTGCGGCCGGGTCGGCGACGTCGGCCGCGGCGACCCCGCCGAGCAGGGG
>JALYNB010000279.1 GCA_030773395.1 Actinomycetota bacterium | reverse complement strand
GTCAGCCGCGCTGGCACCGGCGAAGGCGCCGGACCGGCTGCGGGTCGCGGGCGCCGTGTAGACGCGGCGGGTGGACCCGGCGCAGCCGGGACAGGGTGGGGGCACCAGGCCCTCGTCGACCCCGCGCCAGGCGTCGAAGGGACCGCACTCGGTGCAGGTGTAGGCGTAGAGCGGCATCGTGGCTCTCCTGGGCGGTGGGGAGGTGCGGTGCCGGGCCCCCACGCGGGGGCGAGAGCCCGGCCCGCGGGGGTCAGTCCGCGACGAGCTCGCGGCCCGCGCCGTCCGCGGTGGGCAGGATGCTCCGGTCGAAGATCGACAGCGGGATGCTGAGGGAGACGGCGCTGTTCGGGATGTCGACGACGCCGCCCAGCCGCCCGTCGATGGGCGCGGCGCCCAGGAACAGGTAGGCCTGCTCGAAGGTCCAGTCCATCGCTGGCATGAGGTAGTTGATTGCGTTGAGGCACGCCCGGCGGTAGGCGACGGTGGCGTTCATGTAGTAGTTGCGCCCGTCCTCCACGCTGATGCCCTCGAACGTGAGGAACTCCGAGTAGTTCGGGCCCACCCGGCCGGGCTTGAAGAAGGGCATGTCGGTCTTGTACCGGTTCATCCCGCCCTTGATGACGTCGAAGTGCAGGTCGATGAAGCCCGGCATCTCGATCGCCCCGCAGAACGTGATCTCGCCGTCCCCCTGGGCGAAGTGCAGGTCGCCGATCGAGAACAGGCCCCCGGGGACGAACACGGGCATGTAGACACGGGAGCCGACACCGAGGTCCTTGATGTCGACGTTGCCGCCGTGCTCCCGCGGCGGGATGGTGCGGCACGCCTCCGCCGCGGCGCGCGCGAAGTCGGAGCCGGAGAGGGTGCCCAGCAGGGCGTCCTTGGGCAGCGGCGGGAGGGCCAGGGCCGGCACCTGAGGTGCGCTCTGCACGTCGCCCTGGAGGGCGGGGATGTCGCCGGTGACCCGGTCGGGGTTGAGGTCGATGAGCGCCTGCTCACGGCGGTTCCACTCGGCCAGGAGGTCGTGCGACGGGGCACAGCCGAACAGCCCCGGGTGGGAGTTGCCGATGAACCGGACGCCGGGCACGTGCCGCGACGAGGTCCAGACCCCGTCGAGGTCCCAGATGGCCTTGGAGGCGCCGGGGGAGTAGTCCGTCAGGAAGCCCCCGCCGTTCTCCTTCGCGAAGATCCCAGTGTAGCCCCAGGGCTGCACGTCGAAGGGCCCGATGTTCACGATGTCGACGACGAGGAGGTCGCCGGGCTCGAGACCCTCGATCGCGAACGGGCCGCTCAGCACGTGGCACGGGTCGAGGTTCATGTCCCGGATGTCGTCCGAGCTGTCGTCGTTGATGACCTGGTTGTCGGTCCAGTCCTTGCACTCGATCCGGTACGTCGAGCCGGGGCGGATCGTCGCCGCCGGGGGGATGTCCGGGTGCCAGCGGTTGTGGCCGGGAACGGCCTGCTCCCGCATCGGCACGCTCAAGTCCCGGTTGACCTCGAAGATGACCTGGGGCACGGCTGGTCTCCTGTCTGTGACGGGTTGCTCGACTGGGGTCGCTCGACTGGGAAGGGGCGTCACTCCGCGAGGAGCTCGGCGTTCGGCATCAGGCTGACCTCGTACGCCTCGTCCTCCGGGGGGAAGTACAGGTCCTTCTCCGCTGGCATGACGATCGCCCGCCCGGTGACGGCAGGGTCGCTCCGCTCTCGAGCACCAGGTCACCCAGGTCGAAGGTCTCGTGCTGGCCGCGGGGCATGCCGTCCCCTAACTGGGCGCCGGCGGCGCCCTGACGTCGAGAGAAGTGCGGGGCGGTGCGGGTGCGTGCGGGTGCGTGCGGGTGAGTGGCCAGGTGGGGCGTCAGGTGCGCGGTGCCGAGGCCCGCGCCGTGCGGCTCGCGATGAGGGCGAACAGCACGAGGGCTGCGGCGGCCACGGCGACGACGACGAGGTCGGGGAGGACGCCCCAGGCGCCGAGCAGGAGCAGGAGCCCGGGGATCGTCGCGGTGATGATCGCCTCGGTCACCGTGATCCAACCGGTGACCGCGGTCAGGTGGGTCATCCCGAGTCCGAGGACCAGGAAGAACATGGTGAACAGCAGGGCCCAGAGCAGCCACAGGGTGCCGAGCTTGACGTCCGCGTCCCGCACGAAGGCGACGAGCGCGATGACCAGGGAGACGCCGGCGGCCCACGCGCAGTACCAACCGATGCCCGTGGCGGCGTGTCTGGCCAGGCTGCCGATACCGACGTACAGGTAGACGAAGCCGAACAGCAGGAAGCCGGCGGCGCTGAACACCGGGGTGAGGTCGCCCGTGGCCGGGAGGGCCAGCGACAGCACGACCACGACCAGGAGCGTCCCGACGAACAGGTTGATCGGTGCGGCCGCTCGGGGGTCGACCCGCCCCAGCAGGGCCAGCCCGTTGACGAACAGCACCGATCCCACGAAGAGCAGTCCGAGCGCAGCCATGTCGCTCCTCAGCGTCCTGCCGCCGGTCGTTGCTTCCGACGTGAACTTTTCAGCACGGCAGGGTGGCGTCAAGGGGGGTGGGGCCTGCGGCCGGGTCAGAGCGAGGCGAGCACCTCGAACTCCAGGGCGTCGGCCCGGGCGAGGTACACGCGCTGCTGCAGGTGGTTGCCCTCCAGTCGGACCTCGCCCCGCGGCCCGTCGTACGACACGCCGTCGGCGGCGAGGCACACGGTCGAGACGTCGGCGGTGCCGGCACGGGCGAGCAGCTCCGCGAGCAGGCGGACCGCCTCGTAGCAGGACTCGCCGAGGCTGTTGAGCACGGGCGCCTCGGCCCCGAACCGGCGGCAGAACCGGCCGCCGAAGTCGAGACTGCCCGGGGTGGTCAGCGACTCGAAGTACCCCGCGGCGGAGTACAGCCCCCGGGTGCCGGACGCCCCCGTGCCGAGGAGCATGTTCTCCTCCATGAGCGGGCTGAGGCGCAGGCAGTGCTCGTCCAGACCCCGCTCGGCGAACTGCCGGTTGAACTGCACCGCGTCCTCGCCGACCAGGAGCATGAGCACCGCGTCGCACCCGCTGCCCTCCACGCGGCGGAGCGCGCCCACGAAGTCCGTCGTCCCCAGCCCGACGAACACCGAGTCGCGCACCTGCCCGCCGCTGTCGGCGATGTATCGGCGTGCGCATGCCGCCGACCGGCGCGGCCAGACGTAGTCGTCCCCGACGATCGTCCAGCGGTGGACGTCCAGGGCGTCGCGGAGCCAGGTGATCGCGGGCCGCAGCTGGCGGTCCGGGGTCTCCCCGGTGAGGAAGACCCCGGGGGTCTGCTCGCCGCCCTCGTAGAGGGCGCTGTACACGTAGGGCACGAGGTGGGCGATGCGGGGTGCGAGCGCCCGCCGTACGGCGGAGATGTGCCAGCCCACCACGGCCTCGACGAGACCGTGCCCGACGAGGTGCTCGACCTCGTCGGCGACCTGCTCGGGGGACGACCCGCCGTCCACGATCGTGAACCGGAGCTCCCGTCCGAGCACGCCTGTCGTCGCGTTGGCCTCCTCCGCGGCGAGCTGCGCGCACAGCTCCGACGAGGGCCCGACGAGGCCGGCCGGCCCGTGCAGCGGGATGACGAGCGCGACGTCGAGGGCGTCAGGGGACGGGCGCCGAGCAGGACGCTGCGTCAGGAGAGCCGGGAGAGTCATCCGCACCTCGGGGAAGCCGGCCGAGCCGAGCCCGGCGGTGGCGGTCGGCGCAGGGACCAGGGCGCCGCGGGACCCGGCTCCAGCGACGGGTGCCGCGCTAACCTGGCCCTGCCTACACCGAGCCCGCGAGGTGCCGCAATGGCCCGCAACGCCGTCGCCGTCGACCTCGTCGGCCTCCTGTCCCGCGCGGAGCGCGAGGTCTCCGCCCGCGTGGCGCGGGTGCTCGAGGAGCAGGGCTGCTCCCTCGACGACTGGCGGATCCTCGCCCTGCTGCACGCTGGCGGCGGCCGTCCGATGAGCGCTGTCGCCGAGGCGGCCATGCTGCCGCCGCCGACCCTGACCAAGCGCGTCGACCGGCTGGTCGCCGCGAACCTCGTGCACCGGCGGGTGGACGACAGCGACCGTCGGCGGGTCCTCGTCCTGCTGGCGCCCCGCGGCCGGGCGCTGCACGACCAGCTCGCCCCGCTCGTGCGGCGCGAGCAGCAGCGGGTGGCCGCCGTCCTCGAGCAGCACTGCGACGTCGACGCCCTCGCCGCCGGTCTCGCCGCGCTCACCACCTCCTGACCATCGCCAGGCCCATGCCCTCGCGGGACGTCGCGGCCTGGCTGGACCAGCACGCCGCGGCCCAACGGCTCCTCACCGGCGTGAGCGGCTGAAGCATGCACCCGTCCGGTCCTCGTGCCGGGCGTGCCGGGGTGCCGGGCGGGTCACGTGGGGTCGGCGCCCAGGTGCCGGGGGCGGCACGACAGGTGGTCCCGTACCGTGGGCAGGGTGAGCGTTGCACCGCCGCCGACCGTCACCCTCGACAGCCGATTCGCCCGCGAGCTCCCGGAGATGGCGGTCCCGTGGCAGGCCGTGGAGGCCCCCGACCCCCGGCTGCTGGTGCTCAATGAGCCGCTGGCCACCGCGCTGGGCCTCGACCCCACCTGGCTGCGGGGGGCCGACGGCCTGCGCCTGCTCGTCGGCACCGGTGTCCCCGCCGGAGCCGCTCCGGTCGCGCAGGCCTACGCCGGACACCAGTTCGGCGGCTTCGTCCCGCGTCTCGGCGACGGGCGGGCCCTCCTGCTCGGCGAGCTCGTCGACGCCGACGGCTCGTCCCGGGACCTCCACCTGAAGGGCGCTGGGCGGACGCCGTTCGCCCGTGGCGGGGACGGCCTCGCCGCTGTCGGCCCGATGCTGCGCGAGTACGTCGTCAGCGAGGCCATGCACGCCCTCGGCATCCCCACGACCCGGTCCCTCGCCGTGGTGGCCACGGGGCGCCCGGTGCGGCGCGAGACCTTGCTCCCGGGAGCCGTGCTCAGCCGGGTCGCGAGCAGCCATCTGCGCGTGGGCAGCGTTCAGTACGCCCGGGCCACCGGCGACGTCGACCTGCTGCGCCGCCTCGCCGACCACGCGATCGCGCGCCACCATCCCGAGGCGGCGCAGGCCGAGAGCCCGTACCGCGCCCTGTTCGAGGCGGTCGTCGCGGCCCAGGCGTCCCTGGTCGCCCGGTGGATGCTCGTCGGGTTCGTGCACGGGGTCATGAACACCGACAACATGACGCTCTCCGGCGAGACGATCGACTACGGGCCGTGCGCGTTCATGGAGGCCTTCGACCCGGCCACGGTTTACAGCTCCATCGACGAGCTCGGGCGCTACGCCTACGGCAACCAGCCGGTCGTGGCGGAGTGGAACCTCGCCCGGCTCGCCGAGGCGCTCCTCCCCCTCCTCGCGGGCGACCAGGAGCAGGCGGTCGCCCTCGCGGTCGAGTCGCTGGAGACGTTCCGCCCGCAGTACGGCGCGGCCTGGTCGAGGGGGATGCGGGCCAAGCTCGGCCTGCCCGAGGGCCTCGACGGGGCGCTGATCTCGCCTCTGGTCGACGAGCTGCTCCGCCTGCTGCAGCAGGACCACGTCGACCACACGTCGTTCTTCCGCGCCCTGAGCGCGGCCGCCCGGGGCGACGCCGAGCCCGCGCGGTCGCTGTTCCTCGACCTCGCGGCGATCGACGCGTGGGTGGAGCGCTGGCGCGCCCTGGACCCGGACGCGGACGCCATGGACCACGTGAACCCCGTCTACATCCCCCGCAACCACCTGGTCGAGGAGGCCCTCGAGTCCGCGACCGAGGGCGATCTCGACCCGCTGGGACGGCTGCTGGAGGCGGTGACCCGGCCGTACGACGCGCGGGCCGGCCTCGAGCGCTACGCCGAGCCCGCCCCGCAGCACTTCGGCGCCTATCGGACCTTCTGCGGCACCTGACGCGCGACGCGCCCGCGCCCCAGGCCCCCCGACGCGGCCCAGGCGGCGACGAGACCGTCGACCGCGCCCCAGGCACGGCCTCGGCAGCGACGCCGGTGGTGTCCCGCGGGTGACGGCAGGGGAGGCCCCTCGGCCCCGACACCCAGGAGGGCCGTGGACCTCGACCTGCGGACGCGCCTGCTCGTCCGTGCCTTGCAGCTGACCCCCGGCACGGACGTCCCGCGGCTGACCCCGGCGCAGATCGCCCGGGAGCGCGGGCGGCCCCTGCCGCGGTACGGCGCCTTGGGCCGGCTGTTCGGCCGCATCGCCCGGGGGGTGGCGTGGAGCGAGCGGCAGGTCCCGACCCGCTCGGGGTCCGTGACCGTACGCGTGTACCGGCCGGTGCACGCGCACGGTGACCTCCCCGTGGTGGTGGACTTCCACGGCGGCGGCTGGGTGATCGGCAGCCCGGACCGCAGCGCCTGGCGCTGCAGCGAGGTCGCGGCGGCCGCCCAGGTGGTCGTCGTCTCCGTCGACTACCGCAAGGCGCCCCACCACCCCCACCCCGCGGCGGTGGAGGACTGCGCCGACGCCCTCGCCTGGGTCGCCGGCCACGCGGCGGAGCTCGGCGGTCGGGCCGACCGGCTGGCCGTCATGGGCGACAGCTCGGGCGGCAACCTCGCGGCCGTGGTCAGCCTGCTGGCCCGGGACGCAGGCGGCCCAGCGCTCCGGCACCAGGTGCTCATCTACCCCTCCGTCGACGCGACCCTGTCGAGCCGCTCCGCGGACACCAAGCGCGACGCCCCCGTGCTCCCGCGCTCGCACATCGAGACCTACCTGGCCCACTACCTGTCCGGCGGCAGCGACCCCCGCGACCCGCTGGTCTCCCCCCTGCACGCCCCCGACCTGACCGGGCTGCCCGAGGCCCTCATCCTCACCGCGGAGCACGACCCGCTGGTCGACGAGGGCCGCGCCTACGCGGAGCGGCTGGTCGCGGCGGGCGTGCCGGTGCGGCTCACCGAGTACGTCGGCATGGTGCACGGCTTCCTGATCTTCCCGGGGGCGGCCCGGTCCGCCCCGCAGGCGGTTGCGGAGATCGCGCAGGAGCTGCGCCGGACGCTGCACGCATGACCGAGGACGGCCGGGGCGCGCACCCCCGCCGTGAGCGGTACCGCCTCGCGATGGCCGCGCCCACGCCGTACGGCGGCTTCCGCAGCCGGTGGACGCGGGTCGGGGCTGTGACCGTGCACGAGCGGGTCCGGCTGCCGGCCGTCCCGGGGGTGCCGGTCGTTCTCGTGCACGGCCTGTCGATGTCGCACCGCTACTCGGTGCCCCTCGCCCGGGCGCTCGCCGAGGCCCACCCCGTCTCGGCCGTCGACCTGCCCGGCTTCGGGCTGAGCGGGAAGCCCGAGATCGTGCTGGACGTCCCCGCGCTGGCGGACGCCCTCGGGGCCTGGCTGCGGCTCGCCGGGACGCCCGCGCCTGTGCTGGTGGGGCACTCGGTCGGCTGCCAGATCGTCGCCGACCTCGCCGCGCGGGACCCGGCCGTCGCGCGGGCGGTCGTGCTGATCGGGCCGACCATGGACCCGCACGCGCGGACCGCCCTCCGGCAGGCCCTGCGGTGGCTGCGCGACGTGCGCCATGAGGACCTGCTCCAGCTGCCCGTGCTCGCCCGGGACGTGCTGGCTGCGGGCGTGGGACGGACGGTGGGCACGTTCCGCCATGCGCTCCGGGACCGGATCGAGCGCAAGCTCCCGGCCGTCGACATGCCCGCGCTCGTCGTCCGCGGCACCCGCGACCGCGTCGTGTCCGCGCCCTGGGCGGCCGAGGCC
>JALYNB010000278.1 GCA_030773395.1 Actinomycetota bacterium | reverse complement strand
GGCCCCGCCCGCTCCCCCGCCCGCAGTGCCGCCCCTCTCGTCCTCGGGATCTTCCTGGCCCTCGTCGTGGCCGGCGCCCTGCTGCTGCGCAACCTCGGTGGCGGCGAGCCCGTGGAACGCACGGCGGTGCCCTCCGTCGTCGAGCAGCCGCTCGACGCCGCGACCGCGGCCCTGCAGGCGGCGGGCTTCGCCGTCGACGTCACGCGCACGGAGACCCGGGACGCCGCCCCCGACACCGTGCTGGGCCAGGACCCCGCGGCGGGCGAGCAGGCGGAGCCCGGCAGCGAGGTGGCGCTCGACGTGGCGCAAGCCCCGGCAGGACCGGAGACCGTCGCGGTCGACCCCGACGACGTCCGGGGTCGTCCCTTCGGCGACGTGCAGGCCGAGCTGCAACAGCAGGGGCTGCGCGTCCGCCGGAGCAACACCGGGTCGGGTGGGGCGCCCGGGACGGTGGACGACGTCGACCCGTCCGGGGACGTCGAGGTCGGCAGCGTCGTGACCGTGTTCGTGGTCCCCGAGGTCAGCCCCGCGCCGTCGGCCAGCCCGACGCCGAGCCCCTCGCCGAGCCCGGCGACCGCGGGCAGCACGGGCGAGCAGGGCTCCGGCGGTGGTGACGCGGACACGCCGGCGGACGGCGAGGTCCCCGAGGATGCGGAGGCGGAGGCGGAGGCAGCGGCAGAGGCCGACGACGGCTCGCAGGGCCGCGGCCGCGGCCGGGGCGGCGACGAGGGGCAGGGGGGCGGTCGGAAGTGACGACCAGCAGCGGGCCCCGACTCCTCGGCGGCCGGTACGAGCTCGGCGGCGTGCTCGGCTACGGCGGGATGGCCGAGGTGTACGCCGGCCGGGACGTCCGTCTGGGCCGCGAGGTGGCCGTGAAGGTGCTGCGCGCCGACCTCGCCCGCGACCCCGTGTTCCACAGCCGGTTCCAGCGCGAGGCGCAGAGCGCCGCCTCCCTGAACCACCCCGCGATCGTCGCCGTCTACGACACGGGCGAGGACGGCGCCGGGCCGGAGGCGGTGCCCTACATCGTCATGGAGTACGTCCGGGGACGGACGCTCCGCGAGGTGCTCCACACCGAGGGCCCACTCCTGCCCCGGCGGGCGCTCGAGGTCGTCGCGGACGTCTGCACGGCGCTGGACTACAGCGACCGCGCCGGGATCGTGCACCGGGACATCAAGCCCGGCAACGTGATGCTCGACGAGAGCGGCGCGGTCAAGGTGATGGACTTCGGCATCGCGCGCGCCACCGCGGCGTCGAGCTCGACGATGACGCAGACCGCGGCGGTGATCGGCACCGCTCAGTACCTCTCCCCGGAGCAGGCACGCGGCGCGCAGGTCGACGCCCGCAGCGACCTGTACTCCACCGGGTGCCTGCTCTACGAGCTGCTCACGGGCGTGCCGCCGTTCACCGGTGACTCACCGGTCGCGGTCGCCTACCAGCACGTGCGGGAGGAGGCGCCGCTGCCCTCCTCCCACGACCCGTCGCTCGGGCCCGACATCGACGCGGTCGTCATGCGCGCCATGGCGAAGAACCCCGACAACCGCTACCAGTCCGCCGGCGAGATGCGGGCCGACCTGCTGCGCGCGGCTGCGGGCCAGCGCGTGCTGGCGACACCGGTGCTGCCCCAGGACGAGCGGACGCAGGTCGTCCCGCCCGTCCCGGGGCCGGCCGGCACGACGACGGTCCGCCGGGTCGAGGCCCCGGTCGACCCGGCCGAGCGCTCCCGCGGCTGGTCCTGGGCGCTCACCGCCCTCGCGGTGCTCGCCGTCGCGCTCATCGCGTTCTTCGCCGCGCGCCAGCTCGGCGACGACACGGCGGCGCCGGTGCAGGTGCAGGTGCCGTCCGTCGTCGGCAGTGAGGACGCGGCGGCCCGCGACGCCATCCTCGGCGTCGGGCTGACCGTCGGCGATGTCGAGCAGTCCTACAGCGACGTCGCGACGCAGGGGCAGGTCCTCACGCAGGACCCCGCGCCCGGGACGCTGGTGGCCCAGGGCTCGGACGTGGACTACGTCGTCTCCCTGGGGCCTGCGTCCGCCGAGGTGCCGGACGTCGTCGGGGAGGCCGAGGAGGACGCCCGCGCCGCGCTGCAGGCGGCGGGGCTGGCCGTCGGCGGGGTCGACCGGCGCAACGGCGCCGCGCCCGCCGGGCAGGTCGTGCAGACCGAGCCGGCGCCGGGCACCGCCGTCGAGCGGGGTACGGCGGTCACGCTGATCGTGGCGACGGGCAACGTCGAGGTGACGGACGTGCGCGGCCGCGACCTGGAGTCGGCGAGCGACAGACTCGTGGCCAGCGGGCTCCGCGTGGACACGGTCGAGGTCGAGACCGACGAGTTCGAGCCCGGCACCGTCGTCCACCAGCGGCCCAACGGCGGGCTCGTCCGGGCCGGCTCGACGGTCGTCCTCGGGGTGGCCACCGCCCCGCCGGCGCCGTCCCCCTCACCGACGCCCTCCCCCACCCCCACTCCCTCGCCGTCGCCGTCGCCGTCGCCGAGCCCGTCCCCCAGTCCCAGCGCGAGCCCGAGCGAAGCCACGGACCCGGAGGAGTCACCCTCGGCGGCCGGCGCGCCAGGCGGGGGGCAGGCGGGTGGCCCGAGGACCTGAGTCCCGGGTCGGCCGTCCGAGGCGGTCAGGCGAGCAGGCGAGCAGGTCAGGCTGAGGCGGCCAGGCGCTTGCCCTCCACGGCCTCGACCAGGGCGGGCGCGCGGTCCAGGGCGTCGCGGTCGCCGCAGCGCGCCAGCCAGTTGGCGAGCATCTGGTGCCCGCCCTGGGTGAGCACGGACTCCGGGTGGAACTGCACCCCCTCCACCGGGCGCTCCCGATGGGTCAGGGCCATGACGACGCCTCCGGCCGTGCGCCCGGTCACCTGCAGCTCATCCGGGAGGGTCGCCTCCCGGACGGCGAGGGAGTGGTAGCGCGTGGCCACGAACGGCGACGGCAGGCCGGCGAGGACGCCGCTGCCGTCGTGGACGACGTCGCTCGTGCGGCCGTGCAGCAGCTCGGGGGCACGGTCGACGACGGCGCCGTGGGCGACGGCGATGGCCTGGTGGCCGAGGCAGACCCCGAGCAGGGGGACGTCGTCGACTTCCCGGACGAGGTCGACGCTGGCCCCGGCCTCCTCGGGGGTGCCGGGACCGGGCGACAGCAGGACGCCGTCGACGCCGAGCCGCGCCACCTCGGCGGGCGTGACGTCGTCGTTGCGGCGTACGACGCAGTCGACGCCGAGCTGGCCCAGGTACTGCACCAGGTTGTAGACGAAGCTGTCGTAGTTGTCGACGACCAGGATCCGGGTCACCGGCTCAGGATCTCACCTTCCGCGCGGCGTCGGTGGACCCGCCTCCTCCTCCTCGCGGGCGGCGGGCGCCGGCGGCGGCGCCGGTGCGGGCCCGGCCGCGGCG
>JALYNB010000277.1 GCA_030773395.1 Actinomycetota bacterium | reverse complement strand
GGGCAGGAGCGCGACGTCCGCTCCGGCACGCTCGACACCCCGGCCATCGCCGGGCTCGCCGTCGCGGTCGAGATCGCCGTCCGCGAGCAGGCCGCGCACGCCGCCCGGGTCACCGCCCTGCGGGACGACCTGGTGCGGGGCGTGCTGGCCGCCGTCCCCGACGCGGTCGTCAACGGGCCCGCCGACGAGGGGCAGCGCCTGCCCGGCAACGCCCACTTCAGCTTCCCCGGCTGCGAGGGTGACGCCCTGCTCATGCTGCTCGACGCCCGCGGCGTCGAGTGCTCCACGGGGTCGGCGTGCTCGGCCGGAGTGGCCCGGCCCAGCCACGTGCTGCTGGCGATGGGAACGACGGAGGAGCGGGCCCGCGGGTCGCTGCGGTTCTCCCTGGGCCACACCTCGACGTACGACGACGTCGAGGCCGCCGTCGACGCGATCGGCCCGGCGGTCGAGCGGGCCCGCCGCGCGGGGCTGTCCCTGCGAGGTCGACGCCCGTGAGGGTGCTCGCGGCTGAGCCGGCGCCGCGGCTGCGCGTGCTCGCCGCGATGTCGGGCGGGGTCGACTCCGCCGTTGCCGCCGCCCGCGCTGTCGAGGCCGGGCACGACGTCACCGGCGTCCACCTCGCCCTCGCCGAGACCCCCGACGCGCTGCGGTCGGGCTCGCGGGGTTGCTGCTCCAAGGAGGACGCGCGCGACGCGGCGCGCGCCGCCGACGTGCTCGACATCCCCTTCTACGTGTGGGACCTCGCGGCCCGGTTCCGGGAGGACGTCGTCGACGACTTCGTCGCCGAGTACGCCGCGGGGCGCACCCCGAACCCCTGCCTGCGCTGCAACGAGCGGATCAAGTTCTCCGCGGTGCTCGACCGCGCGCTCGCGCTCGGCTTCGACGCCGTCGTGACGGGCCACCACGCCCGGCTCGCCGGGGGCGAGCTGCGCCGCTCGGTGGACCTCGCCAAGGACCAGAGCTACGTGCTCGCGGGCTGCACGCCGGAGCAGCTGGCGCACGCGCTGTTCCCGCTGGGCGACACGACGAAGGACGGCGTACGCCGGGAGGCGGCCGCGCGCGGCCTCGGCGTCGCCGACAAGGCCGACAGCTCGGACGTCTGCTTCGTCGCGGACGGCGACACCCGGGCGTTCCTGCAGGCCCGGCTGGGCCGGCAGGAGGGTCCGGTCGTCGACGCCGCGACGGGCGAGGAGCTGGGCCGGCACGAGGGCGCGTACGCGTACACGGTCGGACAGCGCCGCGGGCTCCGGCTCGGCCGGCCCGCGGCGGACGGCAAGCCCCGGTTCGTGCTGGACGTCTCGCCGGTGACGCGGACCGTGACCGTCGGGCCGGCGGAGGCGCTGGACGTCGACGCGGTGACCGCGGAACGGGCGGTCTGGCACGCGGCCCCGCCGTCGGGCGCCTTCGAGTGCAGGCCGATCGAGTGCACGCGGATCGAGTGCACAGCCCAGCTGCGGGCGCACGGGGAGCCCGTGCCCGCCCACGTCGTCCCCGCGCCCGGCGGGCGCGTGCAGGTCGAGCTGCTGTCACCGGTGCGGGGGGTCGCCGCCGGGCAGGCCGTGGTGCTCTACCAGCCGGACGACGTCCGGGGCGACCTCGTGCTGGGGTCCGCGACTGTGACGGCGACGCGACGACCGGTGGCGGTCTGACGGGGCGCTCGCCGTCCGGCCCCGCGTCGGAGCAGCGGCGGGCGCTCGCCTTCGCACTGCTCGCCGTCGTGGTGGCGTCGTCGGCCACTGCCCTCGCCGTCGGGGGCTGACTGGAGCCTCACCCGGAACTTCTCGAAGTCACGGCGGGACGCTCCCCTCGATCCGCGCGATCAGGGCGGAGCTTCGTCCCGTCCCGTCCCGTCCCGTCCCGTCCCGTCCCGCCCCTCCCCGGCCTACCACCGTTCCTGTCAGTGGGCGGGGGTACGTTCGCAGGTGTGGTCGACAGCCCCGCCCCCGCTCCCCCCGACAGCGCCCCGCCGGGTGACCTCGTGACGCTCACGGACCTCGAGGTGATCACCCGTTACAGCCTGGCCCTGCGGACGGCGAGCGCCGGGCGGGCCGAGCTCATCCGCGTGCTCCGCGACGACCTCGACTGGCTGACCGCGGCCGGACAGGTCGAGCAGGTGGCGTCCCCGACGCCGCCGGAGCGGGCGGCCCGGCGGCGGTCCACCACAACGCGCAGCCGCAGGCCATGACGAGCCCCACCGGTCTCCTGCTCCCCGGGGAGCCCCAGCCGGGCCGGGCGACGGGCGGCACCGTGCCGCTGTGGCCCCGGTCCACGGCCAGCGGTGTCGGCTCCCTGCCAGGCCTCGAGCCCCTGGAGGCGGCGCTCCTCGTCGCCGGGGAGCTGCCCGACCTGCCCCACCTGCCCGAGCTGCCGGCCCGCGGCCCCGGCGCCGACCTGCTGGGGCGCGGTGCCGCGCTGCTCGTCGACCTCCACGTCGACCTGCAGCCCGCGGGCTGGCGGTTCGTCAGCCGGCCGGGTCGCGACGTCCGGAGGGCGCGGGACCTGCTCGCGCGCGACCTCGACGCGCTCGAAATCGCCCTCGCCGGCTACACGGGGCCGCTCAAGCTGCAGGCCGCCGGCCCGTGGACGCTCGCCGCGGGCGTGGAGCTGTCGCGGGGCGACAAGGCGATCGTCGACCCGGCCGCCGTTGCCGACCTCGTCGCTTCGCTGGCGCAGGGCCTGGCCG
>JALYNB010000276.1 GCA_030773395.1 Actinomycetota bacterium | reverse complement strand
GCGCTGCCCATCGCCCAGATCGACATGCAGGCCGCCCGCGCGCGCCCGACCGGGGTGAGCGAGCTCGACCGCGTGCTCGGGGGCGGGCTGGTGCCCGGCGCTGTCGTGCTGCTGGCGGGCGAGCCGGGCGTCGGGAAGTCGACGCTGCTGCTGGAGGTCGCGGCGCGGTGCGCGGGTGCCGGCAGTCGGGCGCTCGTGGTCACGGGCGAGGAGTCCGCCGCGCAGGTGCGGATGCGGGCCGGCCGCACCGGGGCGCTCCACCCCGACCTCTACCTCGCCGCGGAGACCGACCTCGCGGCCCTGCTGACCCACGTCGACGCCGTCGTGCCGCAGCTGCTGATAGTCGACTCCGTCCAGACGGTCGCCTCCCCCGATGTCGAGGGCGCGGCCGGTGGCGTCACCCAGGTCCGGGCGGTGACCGGCGCGCTCATCGCCGTGGCGAAGGCGAGGGGGATCGCCACCGTGCTCGTCGGCCACGTCACCAAGGACGGCTCCGTGGCCGGGCCGCGGGTGCTCGAGCACCTCGTCGACGTCGTCCTCCACTTCGAGGGGGACCGCCACTCGACCCTGCGCCTCGTCCGGGCGGTGAAGAACCGCTTCGGTCCGGCTGACGAGGTCGGCTGCTTCGCCCTGGCCGACGACGGCATCACGAGCCTCGCCGACCCGAGCGGCCTGTTCCTGTCCCGCCGCAGCGAGCCGGTGCCGGGCACCTGCGTGACGGTCGCGGTCGAGGGCCGGCGGCCGCTCCCGGTGGAGGTGCAGGCGCTCGTCGGCGCCACCCCGGCCGCCGGGTCACCCCGTCGAGCGGTGAGCGGGCTCGACTCCTCGCGGGTGGCGATGGTCCTCGCCGTCGTGGAGCGGCACGGCCGGGTGCGCCTAGGCGACCGCGACGTCTACGCGGCCACGGTCGGGGGCTCGCGCGTCACCGAGCCCGCGGCCGATCTCGCGCTCGCCCTCGCGGTGGCGTCCGCAGCTGGCGACCGACCCCTCCCGGCTGACCTCGTCGCTCTCGGCGAGGTCGGGCTCGCGGGCGACCTGCGCCCGGTGCAGGGCGTCGCCCGGCGGCTCGCGGAGGCGGCCCGGCTCGGCTTCCGGCGGGCGCTCGTCCCCGCGGACACCCCCGGTCCGTTCCCCGACGGGCTCCGGGTCCTCGAGGCGGCCGACCTCGCGGCGGCGCTCCGGCTCGCCTCCGGGTAGGCGGCTCGGGGGCAGTCGCTCCCCCAGGGCGTGGAGCCCCGCGAGAGCGGGCACGTGCCCGACCTCACGCACCGCCCCCTCGAGCCGCGGCGCCTAGACTCGGAGCGAGAGGCCCCGCCTCCCGCTCGACCCCAGCCCGAGGAGCCCTGTGGCGCTGCCGGACCGCGACGACCAGCTGCGCGCCACGCTCGCCGTGGTGGCCCCGGGCACACCGCTGCGCGACGGCCTGGAGCGGATCCTCCGCGGCAACACGGGTGGGCTGATCGTGCTCGGCCACGACAAGGTCGTGGAGTCGGTCTGCACGGGCGGCTTCGAGCTCGACGTCGAGTTCTCGGCGACCCGGCTCCGCGAGCTCGCGAAGATGGACGGCGCCATCGTGATCGCCAGCGCCTGCGACCGGATCCTGCGAGCGGCCGTCCACCTGGTGCCCGACCCGTCGATCCCGACGGAGGAGTCGGGCACGCGTCACCGCAGTGCCGAGCGCGTCGCCAAGCAGACGGGCTACCCGGTCATCTCCGTCAGCCAGTCGATGCGGATCATCGCTCTGTACGTCGGCGGCCGGCGCTACGTGCTCGACGACAGTGCGGCCATCCTCTCGCGGGCCAACCAGGCCCTGGCCACGCTGGAGCGCTACAAGCTGCGGCTCGACGAGGTCGCGGGCACACTGTCCGCCCTCGAGATCGAGGACCTCGTCACCATCCGGGACGCCGCGGTCGTCGTCCAGCGCACCGAGATGGTGCTGCGGATCGCCAGCGAGATCGAGGGCTACGTCGTCGAGCTCGGCAGCGACGGGCGGCTGCTGTCCCTGCAGCTCGAGGAGCTCATGGCCGGCGTCGACGCCGACCGCGCCCTCGTCGCCCGCGACTACGTCCAGCCGGGCACCGGCAAGAAGGTGCGGGGCGTGGACGACGTGCTGCGCGACCTCGACGCGCTGTCGTCCACCGACCTGCTCGACCTCGTCGTCGTGGCCCGCGCGATGGGCTACCCGGGGGGCAGCGACACGTTGGAGGGCGCGGTCAGCCCCCGGGGCTACCGGCTGCTCGCGAAGGTCCCGCGGCTGCCCGCCCTGGTCATGGAGCGGCTCGTCGAGCACTTCGGGGGCCTGCAGAAGCTGCTGGCCGCCTCGATCGACGACCTGCAGGCCGTGGAGGGCGTCGGCGAGACGCGCGCGCGCAGTGTGCGGGAGGGGCTGTCCCGCCTCGCCGAGAGCTCGATCCTCGAGCGCTACGTCTGACCCCGCCCGGGGCCCGGCCCGCACTGTGATCGACCGCGCGCTGCCGGCGGTTGCGCTGGTCCACAGCGCGCTGCGGGCGGGCAGCACGGTGTGGATCACAGCACGGTGTGGATCACAGCCCGCACTCTGCGGAGCTGGGCGTCAGGTCAGCCGGAACGGGACGTCGCCGCTGCGCGCGGGACCGACCTGGACGACCGCAACGTGCTCGCCGGCCGACGGCCCGCCGAGGCCGCCCGGACAGCCCGGGGCGGTGCGCCGGCCCTCCCAGCGGACGGTGAACTCGTGCGGGCTGCCCGGCCGCAGGACCAGGGGCGCGCTGTCGTCCCCGGCCTCGCAGTGCTCCGTCGACCAGACCGGCGCCCCGCCCGAGCGCACCTCCGCGGCCCGCGCCACCGGGCCCACGTCGAGCCGGCACGGCAAGGCCACCGCTGACACCCGGACGCGGAGCGTGACCCGCTCCCCGGCCTGCACCTGGGTCGGGCTCACCGCGACGTCGACCGTCAGGTCCTCCGCCCGGCAGGGCTGGGGGTCCGCGGGGGCCGACGTCGCGGGCGTGGTGGTGGGCAAGCGGGACCGCTCCGGCGACTGCGCGCGGGCGGGCGGCCGCGGCGGTGCGGACGGGGCTGCCGCGCGCCCTTCGTC
>JALYNB010000275.1 GCA_030773395.1 Actinomycetota bacterium | reverse complement strand
CCGTCACGCCGAGCGTGACGGGCCCTTCGCGTTCCCGGGACGGCACCGCGCGACCCGCCCGGACTTCTTCCCGCCCACACCCCGGGGACGCCGTCCCCGCAGGTCATGGGCAGTACGGCCGCGGGTGGGGGCCGCTCCGCACACGTGCTCCCCAGCACTCCCCACACCGCACGCGGCGTGTCCCACAGGGCTGTCCCCACCTTGTGCACAGAGGTGTGGAAGTCGTCGTGTCAAACGCCTTGGCGTGTCCTCCCGCCGCCCCCCAGAGTGCTCGACGGCTGCAGGTCGGCGGTCTTGTCAGACCTCCAGTCCAGGATGCGCAGGCAGTCGAGCCGAGGGGAGCGGGCGTCCGTGAGCGTGAGCGAGCTGGTCCCGGGTCAGTCCGGCCGGGCCGAGTTCGAGCGGACGCCGCCGCAGGACCTCGTCGCCGAGCAGTCGGTGCTCGGGGGCATGCTGCTGAGCAAGGACGCGATCGCCGACGTCGTCGAGGTGCTCAAGTCCGCCGACTTCTACCGGCCGGCCCACCAGATCGTCTTCGACACGGTCCTCGACCTGTACGGCAAGGGGGAGCCGGCCGACCCGGTCACCGTGTCCGCCGAGCTGTCCCGCACGGGGCAGCTCGCCCGCGTGGGCGGGGCCCCCTACCTGCACACGCTCATCTCCAGCGTCCCGACCGCGGCGAACGCCGGCTACTACGCGAAGATCGTCGCCGACCGGGCGGTCATGCGGCGGCTCGTCGAGGCCGGGACGCGCATCGTGCAGCTCGGCTACGGCGCCGACGCGATGGACGTGGAGGCTGCCGTCGACCTCGCGGAGGCGCAGGTCTACGACGTCGCCGAGCGGCGCACGGGCGAGGACTACGTGCTGCTCGAGCAGTGCCTGCAGGGCACGCTCGACGAGATCGAGTCGATCGGCAACCGCGGCGGCGTGATGAGCGGGGTGCCGACGGGGTTCGCGGACCTCGACGCGCTGATGCACGGGCTCCACCCGGGCCAGCTGATCGTCGTCGCGGCTCGACCGGCCATCGGCAAGGCGCTCGCGCTCGACACCCCGCTGCCGACGCCTACGGGCTGGACCACGATGGGCGAGGTCCGAGTCGGCGACGAGGTCCTCGGTGCCGACGGCCGGCCGACCCGCGTGGCGGCGGCGACGGAGATTATGAGCGGGCGCCCCTGCTTCGAACTGTCGTTCTCCGACGGGGAGCGGATTGTCTGCGACGCGGACCACCAGTGGCTGACGGAGACCCGAGCATCGGGTAGGTCCGCCCAGGCGGCGGCCGTCGGCTACAACAGGTACCGCAACCAGAGGACGTTCGCGGCCATCCGCACTTCCGCGGAGATCGCCGCCACCCTCCACTGCGCCACCGCTGACGAGCGGCTCAACCACAGCGTGACGAACGCGGCCCCGCTCGCGCTGCCCGAGCGGGACGACCTGCTCGTCGCGCCGTACACCATGGGCGCGTGGCTGGGTGACGGCCACAGCGCGAGCGCGCGCATCACGAGCGCGGATCCCGAGATACTCGCGCGGATCGAGGCGGACGGCTACCGAGTCACGGCTCGGGGGGGCCTGCTGTTCACCGTGCAGCTGCCCCCGCCGCCGCCAGTCGGGAAGCGCGAGTGCGTCGTGTGCGGGGCCGCGTTCCTGCCGCGCACCACTCAGGTGCGCACGTGCGGCAAGGTCTGCGGTTGCCGGTCACGCGACATCCCAGGGGCACTGCCCGCGCCGTCCTGCCCCGACTGCGGGAGGCCGTCGGCCACCGGGTTCGGGCTCTGCCAGGCCTGCCGCGACCAGCACGGCACGGTGCAGGCGCGACTGCGCACGCTCGGCGTGCTCGGCGACAAGCACATACCGCAGACGTACCTGCGGGCCTCGGAGCGGCAGCGGCGCGACCTCCTGGCCGGGCTGATGGACACCGACGGCACGGTCGTCAACACCGGTGCCGTGCAGTTCACGACGACGAACCGCCGCCTCGCCGAGGGTGTGGCCGAGCTGATCGTGTCCCTGGGTTACCGGTGCTCCACGTCGACCCAGGCCGTGCGCGGGCGGAGCCCCGACTCCTCGACGTGCTTCATGGTCACGTTCACGACCACGGACCGGGTCTTCCACCTGTCCCGAAAGCACGCGGCGCAGACGACCCGTCACGCGCGCGACCGAGCAGGCGTGCGCAGCCGCTACATCGCAGGTGCCCGGCGCGTGGATACAGTCCCGGTGCGCTGCATCCAGGTCGACAACGACGATCACCTGTACCTGGCGGGACGTTCCATGGTCCCCACCCACAACAGCACGCTGGGGCTCGACTTCGCGCGGGCGGCCGCCATCAAGAACCAGCTGCCGAGCGTCATCTTCTCGTTGGAGATGAGCCGCTCCGAGATCACGATGCGCCTGCTCTCGGCCGAGGCGCGGGTGCCGCTGCACCACATGCGCGGCGGCACCATGACCGACGACGACTGGTCAAAGCTCGCGCGCCGCATGGGCGAGGTCGCCGAGGCGCCGCTCTACATCGACGACTCCCCGAACCTCACGATGATGGAGATCCGCTCGAAGGCTCGGCGACTCAAGCAGCGCCACGATCTGCGGCTGGTCATCGTCGACTACATGCAGCTCATGTCGACGAACCGCCGGGTCGAGAGCCGGCAGCAGGAGGTCAGCGAGATGTCGCGGGCCATGAAGTTGCTGGCCAAGGAGCTCGAGGTCCCCGTGGTCGCGATCAGCCAGCTGAACCGCGGCCCGGAGCAGCGCACCGACAAGCGGCCCCAGCTCTCCGATCTGCGCGAGTCGGGCTCGATCGAGCAAGATGCCGACGTCGTCATCCTGCTCTCGCGAGAGGACGCGTACGAGAAGGAGAGCCCCCGCGCGGGCGAGGCCGACTTCATCGTCGCCAAGCACCGCAACGGCCCGACGGCCACGGTCACGGTCGCGTTCCAGGGCCACTACTCGCGTTTCGTGGACATGAGCCCGGCATGACGACCGCAGGACGGGTGCCGCCGTGGACCCGGACCGTGCCAGACTGCCCGCCGTGCCGAAGGCCTACGTGATCTGCGACATCGACGTGACCGACCCCGAGGGCTACGCCGGCTACCGGGAGCTCTCCTCGAAGGCCGGGGAGAAGTACGGCGCCCGCTTCCTGGTGCGCGGCGGCGCGACCACCGTGCTCGAGGGTGACCGCCAGCCCGCCCGCGTCGTGATCCTCCAGTTCGACGACGTCCAGGCCGCCCGCCGCTGGTACGACTCGCCGGAGTACCAGGAGGCCAAGGCCGTCCGGCAGTCGGCCTCGACCGCCTCGTTCATCCTGGTCGAGGGGGTCTGAGCCTCGGCGGCCCTCAGCCGCCGGCGCCGATGCGGACGTCCACCTTCCGCTGCCCGGGGGCGGGACGCTCCGCGAGGTCGTAGGCGTCCCGCGCCCGCTCGAACGGCAGGACGTGCGTGACGTAGTCGCCGAGCAGCCGGCGGTGCGCCCGGACGTACTCGCCCGCCTCCGCGACCGCCCGCACGTACTCCCGCGTCACCCGCGAGACCAGCGTGAGGTCCTTGCGGAGGAACGCGGTCAGGGGGATCGGTTGGACGTGTCGTCCGGTGATCGTCCACGGCCAGATCGACCTCCCGACGGCGCCGGGTCTCGGTGTCGAGCTCGACCTGGACGAGCTCGAGGCCGCTCACCAGCTTTACCTCGCCGAGGGCTGGGCGCGCGGGACGACGCGGTCGCGATGCAGTACCTGCTCCCCGGCTGGGGCTTCGACCCGAAGCGTCCCGCCGCTCGACCGGGACTGAAGGCTCGCGAACGGGCAGGCAGGGCGGTGCGGGCGCAGACAGCCGGTGGTCGGACGCGACCAGGGAGGACGGTGAGCCGGGACCGTGACGGGTGTCCTGTCGAGCTTCGTCGTCCTCATCGCGGTCGTCGCGGTGGGCTACCTGCTCGCCCGCAGCGGGCTGTTCGACGCGGGGGCCACGCAGGTGCTGGCCCGGCTGACCTTCTACGTGTCCACGCCGGCGCTGCTCTTCACAACGCTGGCGCAGGCGGACGTTGCGGAGCTGTTCACGTCGACGCTGCTCGCCACCTCGGGGAGCATCGCCGTCGTCGCGCTGGTCGTCGTGGTCGTGTCGGGCCTCGTGTGGCGGCGGCCCGCCGCGGACACGACGGTCACGGTGCTGGCGTCGAGCTACGTGAACGCCGGCAACCTGGGGATCGCGGTCGCGGCGTACGCGCTGGGCGACGCTTCCCTGGTCGCGCCCGTCCTGCTGTTCCAGGTGCTCGTCATGGCGCCGATCGCGCTCGCGGTGCTCGACACGACTTCGTTCGCCGGCCGCCGCTCCCTGCTGCGGGTGGCCACCCAGCCGATCCGTACGCCGGTCACGCTCAGCTGTCTCATGGGACTGCTGCTCAGCGCGACGGGCATGTCGCTGCCGGCCCTGGCCATGCAGCCGGTCGAGCTCGTGGCGCGCACGGCCGTCCCGCTGGCACTCATGGCGTACGGGCTGTCGCTGCACGGCTCGCCGCGGCCCGGCTCCGAGGGCACGGCCCGCGACCTCTGGCTCGTGGTCGTGCTCAAGGTGGTCGTCCAGCCGGCCGTCGCCTACCTGCTCGGCCGTCATGCGCTCGGGCTGGACGGGACGCCGCTGCTGGCAGTCGCCGTCACCACCGCGCTCCCGACGGCGCAGAACGTCTTCGTCTACGCGGCGACGTACGGGCGGGGGACGACGATCGCGCGCGACGCCGTGCTCGTCACGACCGTCCTCTCGGTCCCCGCACTGCTCGTCATCGTCGCCCTGTCGGCCTGACGGCCCCCGACCTCATCCCGCCCCATCGCACCGGAGACCCACGTGAGCGACGTCGTCAGCATCGATCCGCGGACCGGCCAGGTGACCGAGGTCGTGGCGCAGGAGACCAGTCGGGAGGAGGTCGAGCAGGTCTGCGACCTGGCGGCCACGGCAGCGCCGGCGCTGGAGTCCCTGGGACGGGCCGGGCGGGCCCGGCTGCTGCGCGAGCTCGCCGCTGGAGGGGCGGCGCGACGACATCGTCGCCGTCGCGGACCGGGAGACCGCGCTCGGCACGGCCCGGCTGAACGGCGAGCTGAACCGCACGGCTTACCAGCTGCGGCTGTTCGCCGAGGTGCTGGAGGAGGGCAGCTACCTGGAGGTGGCGATCGACCACCAGGGTGACACCCCGATGGGTCCTCGTCCGGACCTGCGTCGGATGCTCGTGCCGATCGGCCCGGTGACGGTTTTCGGGGCCAGCAACTTCCCTCTGGCGTTCTCCGTCCCGGGCGGGGACACCGCGTCAGCGCTGGCCGCGGGCTGCCCGGTGGTGGTCAAGGCGCACCACTCCCACCCCCGCACCTCGCAGCTGTGCTTCGAGGTGATGGGCGAGGCTCTGCGGCGCCTGGACGCCCGTGAGGGGACGCTGGGAATCGTGCACGGGCTCCAGGCCGGTGCCGCCCTGGTCGCCCACCCGGCGATCAAGGCGGTCGGCTTCACCGGCTCGTCCCGCGGCGGACAGGCGATGGTCGACATCATCAACAGCAGGCCCGACCCGATCCCGTTCTACGGCGAGCTGTCCAGCCTCAACCCGCTGATCGTCACGCCGGCCGCCGCGGCCGAGCGGGCGGAGGAGCTCGGCCGCGGGCTGGTCGGCTCCTTCACGCTGGGCCGGTCAGTTCTGCACGAAGCCCGGCCTGGTCTTCGTGCCCAGCGGCGCGGAGGGCGACTCCGTCGTCGACGCCATGGCGAGGGCGGTCGCCGAGACGCCACCGCAGGTGCTGCTCAACGACGGCATTGCGCGGTCGTACCGGGAGACCACGCAGCGGCTGTCCGCCCAGCCGGGCGTGCAGGCGCTGAGCCAGGGAACCCAGCCGAAGGGGGACGGGTTCGAGGCCGTCCCGCTCCTGCTCACCACCCGGGCCGGCGGCCTGCCCGCCGAGGTGACCGAGGAGTGCTTCGGCCCGGTATCGGTCGTCGCCCGGTACGACGGCGAGGGCGACCTGCTGGAGGCCCTCGGCAAGCTCCCCGCGTCGCTCACCACGACCCTGCACGTGGGGACGGACGACGCCGAGCTGCCCGCGACCGTGGCGGCGGCGCTGCAGGACCGGACCGGCCGCTTCGTCTACAACTCCTACCCCACCGGGGTGGCGGTGACCTGGGCCCAGCACCACGGCGGCCCGTGGCCGTCGACGAACAGCGCGCACACCTCCGTCGGGACCAGCGCCATCCGCCGCTTCCTGCGCCCAGTCTCCTTCCAGGGAGCGCCGGAGCACCTGCTGCCCGAGGAGCTGCGGGACAACGGCCCGGCGATCCCACGACGGGTCGACGGCGTGCTGTTCACCCCGTGAGCCCGACCGGGCCCGGGGGGCCGCACCCGGGCCCGGCCGTCCCCTAGGCTGCGCGCGACTGCCGGCCCCGTCGGCCGGTCGAGAGAGGGGCAGCGGGTGGACAAGGTCCTCGGCAGTGCCGCTGAGGCGGTGGCCGACGTCGTCCAGGGCTCGTCGCTGGCGGTGGGGGGGTTCGGCCTGTGCGGCGTCCCGGTGGCGCTGATCCAGGCGATCCTCGACAGCGGCGCCGACGAGCTCGAGACGGTGAGCAACAACTGCGGGGTCGACCAGTTCGGCCTCGGGGTGCTCCTGGGCGCCAAGCGCATCCGCCGTACGACGGGCTCCTACGTCGGCGAGAACAAGGAGTTCGAGCGCCAGTTCCTCAGCGGGGAGCTCGAGGTCGAGCTCGTGCCGCAGGGCACCCTGGCGGAGCGGCTCCGGGCGGGCGGAGCCGGCATCGCGGCCTTCTTCACCCCCGCCGGCGTGGGGACGCAGGTGGCCCAGGGCGGGCTGCCGCTGCGGTACGACGGATCCGGCGGCATCGCCATGGCGTCCGAGCCGAAGGAGGTCCGCGAGTTCGACGGCGCCACCTTCGTGCTCGAGCGGGCGATCCGCACGGACTTCGCGCTCGTGCACGCACGGTACGGCGACCGCCACGGCAACCTCGTCTACGAGAAGTCCGCGCAGAACTTCAATCCGCTCTGCGCCGCCGCCGGGCGCGTCACGATCGCGGAGGTGGAAGAGCTCGTCGAGCCCGGTGAGCTCGACCCGATGCTCGTCCACACGCCCGGGATCTTCGTGCAGCGGGTCGTGCACGTGCCGGGCGGCGAGAAGCGGATCGAGAAGCGGACGGTGCGAAAGGCCACCGATCCGGCGCCGCTCGCGGGCGGCGGCGACGAGACGGCCCCGACGGGAGGACAGTCCTGATGCCCTGGAGCAGGGACGAGATGGCCGGGCGGGTGGCCCGCGAGCTGGGCGACGGCGCCTACGTGAACCTGGGCATCGGCCTGCCCACGCTGGTGCCGAACTTCGTGCCCGACGGGGTGCACGTGGTGCTGCACTCCGAGAACGGCATCCTCGGCGTCGGGCCCTACCCGACGGAGGACGCGGTCGACCCCGACCTGATCAACGCCGGTAAGGAGACCGTGACGCTGCTGCCGGGCGGCTCGTACTTCGACTCGGCGGCGTCGTTCGGGATGATCCGGGGCGGCCATGTCGACGTCGCGGTGCTCGGGGCCATGCAGGTGTCCGAGCGGGGCGACCTCGCCAACTGGATGATCCCCGGCAAGATGATCAAGGGTATGGGCGGTGCGATGGACCTGGTCCACGGCGCCAAGCGCGTCATCGTGCTGATGGAGCACACCGCCCGGGGTGGAGCCCACAAGATCGTCCGAGAGTGCTCGCTCCCCCTGACGGGTGAGAAGTGCATCCAGCGGATCGTCACCGACCTCGGGGTCATCGACGTGGAGCCCGAGGGCCTCGTCCTGCGGGAGACCGCGCCGGGCGTCAGCGTCGACGACATCCGCGCGGCCACTGAGCCCGAGCTCGCGGTCGCGCTGGCCGACGCCTGACGGCCGGTCACGGCGAGCTCGTGACCGCCCGCGGCCCAGCCCGCACGGGGGAGGTCGCGCTCGTCAGCTCCGAGCGCGGGCTCGCCGTCGACCCCGACCTCCCGCTCGCGGCGCACGCGCTGCGGGAGGCGGGGCACCGCGTCCACCGCGTCCACCTCGTCCGCCGGGACGACCCCGCCGCCGCCTGGGACGACTACGACCTCACCGTCGTGCGCTCCTGCTGGGACTACGCCTGGCGCCTGCGGGAGTCCCTCTCCTGGGCGGCAGCCGTGCCGAGGCTGCGCAACGACGTCGACGTGCTGCGGTGGAACACCGACAAGACCTACATGCGGGACCTGGAGCGGCACGGACTGACCGTCGTGCCCACCGTGTGGGACCCGGCGTGCGCCCAGGAGCTGCCCGGCGCGGACGAGTGGGTGGTGAAGCCCTCGGTCTCCGCGGGATCGCGCGACACGGCCCGCTGGCCCGACGCCGGAGCCGCGCTGGCCCACGTGGCCGAGCTCGTCGCCGCCGGCCGCACCGCGATGGTGCAGGCCTACCAACCGAGTCGACCACGCCGGGGAGACGGCGATGCTGTTCCTCGGTGGCGAGTTCTCCCACGCGGTCCGCAAGGGTCCTCTGCTGACGCGCGGCGAGGGCATCCGGCAGGACCGCGACAGTCGGGGCGACCTGCGGCCGGTCGAGCCCGCGCAAGCGCAGCGCGACGTCGCCCAGGAGGTCGTCGACGCCGTCGGGGAGCTCGTCCCGGGTGCCGCACCCCTCCTCTACGCGCGTGGATCTCGTCGAGGCCCCCGGCGGGCGGCCGGTGGTGTTGGAGCTGGAGCTGGAGCTGACCGAGCCGAGCCTGTTCCTCCCGCAGGCCCCCGGGGCGCCGGCGCGACTCGCCCGGACGGTGCAGGCCCTGCTCTGAGTCCCGGCGGCGCGGGGGGTGGTCGCCGGGCGGTGGCGACCCCTGAGAGGGTGGTGACCCGTCCCACTCCCACGACGGGGGAGGCCACGCGGCAGCCTGACCGCCGCCGACCACGACGCCACGGAGGCCCATCGATGAAGACCCGCTCCGCTGTCCTGCAGCGCCTCGAGGCCCCCCTGCCGTACGCCGAGTCGCGCCCGCTCGTGGTCGAGGAGCTCGACCTGGCCGAGCCCCAGCCCGGCGAGCTGCTCGTGCGGGTCGCGGCAGCCGGCCTCTGCCACTCCGACCTGTCCGTCATCAACGGCAGCCGGCCCCGGCCGACACCGATGGCGCTGGGGCACGAGGCCGCGGGCGTGGTCGAGCGGGTGGGTGCCGGGGTCGCGGACGTCGTCGAGGGCGACCACGTCGTCCTCACGTTCGTGCCGAGCTGCGGTCACTGCGACCGGTGCAGCTCCGGCAACCCGGCCATGTGCCGCCCGGCCGCGGCGGCCAACGGCGAGGGGCGCATGCTCAACGGGGGCCTGCGCTTCGCGCGCCAGGACGGCTCGCCGGTCCACACCCACCTCGGCGTCTCCGCGTTCTCGGAGCTGACCGTCGTGTCCCGGGGCTCGGCCGTCGTGATCGACCGTGACATCCCCCTCGACACGGCCGTTCTGGTCGGCTGCGGTGTGCTGACCGGCGTCGGCGCGGTGCTCAACACCGGGGCGGTCCGCCCCGGCGACTCGGTGGTCGTGTTCGGCATGGGCGGCGTCGGGCTCTCGGCGGTGATGGGCGCCGCGCTCGCCAGCGCGACGCCGCTCATCGCGATCGACCCGGTGCCCGCGAAGCGGGAGCTCGCCCTACAGCTCGGAGCGACCGCGGCCTTCGCGCCCGACGAGGCCGAGGCCGGCGTCAAGGACCTCACCGGCGGTGGCGCCGACTTCGCGATCGAGTGCGTGGGTATCTCTGCGGTCATGGAGCAGGCCTACCGCTGCACGGGCCCGGGGGGCACCACGATCGGCGTCGGGCTGCCCCACCCCTCCAAGCAGCTGTCGCTCCAAGCGCTGAGCGTCGTGGCG
Source organism: Actinomycetota bacterium (assembly GCA_030773395.1). Lineage (GTDB taxonomy): Bacteria > Actinomycetota > Actinomycetes > JALYNB01 > JALYNB01 > JALYNB01. The sequence goes on along the minus strand of JALYNB010000275.1, from coordinate 6,971 downwards.
GAGGGGCGGACGCTGAAGGGCTCCTACATGGGGTCGGCGGCGCCGCAGCGCGACGTGCCCCGCCTGCTCAAGCTGTGGCGCGCCGGACGGCTGCCGCTGGAGAAGCTGCGCGCGGGCGACCTCGCGCTCGACGCCGTGAACGAGGCGATGGACACGCTGCACGGCGGCGAGACCGTCCGGCAGCTGCTCCTGCCCAACGGGCAGGCAGTGCTGAGCGCGGCCGGCTGACGGGGCAGGACAGACGGGACCACCACGGCGCCCGCTCCCTGGGCGGGCGTCGACCACGCGAGGGAGGCTCACGTGTCGGGCAAGGACGTCAACCAGGCGATGCAGGACCTCGTCGTCGATGCGATGCGACGCAGCCAGGAGGCGATGGTCGACGTCGTCCGCAGCTGGCGCGCGCAGTGGGAGGGCAACTCCTTCTCGATGCCGGACGGCTTCCCGGGCATGCCGAGCGTGCCGCCGATGATCACACCGGAGCAGATCGACGCCGCGTTCGACTTCGCGGAGCGAATGCTGGCCGACCAGCGCCGCTTCGCCAAGGAGCTGCTCCGGGCGAGCATGCCGGCCCTGGGCAGCGGTGGCGGGGCCGGTCCCCGTCGCGTCGGCGGCGGGTCGACGCCGTCCTGACGGGCAGCGCCGGGGTCGCAGGACCCGCGACCAGCACGACCAGCCCGACGGACGACACGTACGACGTACGACGAGGAGCGTCGAATGACCGAGAGCATCGCCGGCAAGGCCCGGCCGGCCGAGGCCGTGCTGGAGCATGTCGAGCCCGGGGCCGACATCATCATGCCGAACGCCAACGGCGAGCCCGTGGGCGTCGTGGACGCTCTGGAGGCGAACGCCGACCGGCTGCAGGGCGTGCGCATCCACCAGATGCACGCGCTCCACGAGCGGCGCTACATCAACGGCGAGTTCGGCGACCGGCTGCGGCACGTGTCGTACTTCCTCGCGCCGGCCACCCGGAAGGCGTTCGCCGCCGGCCACTGCGACCTCGTGGCGAACAACTTCAGCGAGGTGCCGCAGCTGCTGCGGAAGAACACCAAGCACAGCCTGGTCATCGCCGCCGCCTCGCCGCCGAACCGCCACGGCTACTTCTCGCTCGGCACCAACTGCGACTACAGCGCGACGCTGATCGGCGAGGTGCCGTTCTTCCTCGAGGTCAACCAGCAGATGCCGCGCTCGCTTGGCGGCAACCAGATACACATCAGTCAGGTCGTGGGCTACGCCGAGGCCGACTACCCGCTCCACGAGGTCGCCGCGCCGCCGGTCACCGACATCGACCGCGCGATCGCCGCCCTCGTCGCCGAGCGGATCCCGAACGGCGCCACGTTGCAGGCCGGCATCGGCGGGATGCCCAACGCGCTGCTCGGGATGCTGAAGGGTCACGAGCACCTCGGCATCCACACCGAGCTGCTCTCCGACGGCGTGATGGAGCTCGTCGAGGCGGGGGTGGTCACCGGCACGAGGAAGCCGCTGCGCCGGGGCAAGGTCGTCGCGACGCTCGCGCTCGGCACGCGCCGGTTCTACGACTTCCTCCATGAGAACTCGGCCGTGGACTTCGCTCCCGTCGACTGGGTGAACGACCCCCGGATCATCGCGCGGATGCCGAACTTCGTGTCGATCAACGCGACGACGGAGGTCGACTTCTACGGGCAGTGCGCCTCGGAGACGGTCGGCGGCCGCTACTACTCCTCGAGCGGCGGGCAGGCCGACTTCGCGCGCGGCGCGATGTACGCCGAGAACGGGCAGGGCTTCATCGTCCTCGCGTCCGCGACGCGCGACGGCTCGATGTCGAAGATCCGCCCGACGCTGAGCCCCGGCTCGGTCGTGACGACCAACAAGAACACGGTGGACAAGATCGTCACGGAGTACGGCATCGCGGAGATGCGCGGCCGCACGATGGCCGAGCGTGCCCGCGGGCTCATCGGCATCGCCCACCCGAAGTTCCGCGACGAGCTGACCGCGGAGGCGACGAGGATGGGGCTGCTGTGACCACCACGGACTCGAACCCGCTCTCCGCCTTGTGGCGTGAGTTCGAGCGCGCACCCGGCCGGGTCAGCAACACGGTCAAGCTGCTCGGCCAGAAGCCGGAGCTGTGGCCCACGCCGCACACGACCGTCTGGTCAGACGGCAAGGTCCAGCTGTGGCGGTTCGACAGCGACGCCAGACGCCACGCGACGCCGGTCGTTGTCGTCTCGAGCCTCGTCAGCCGCAGCTACATCCTCGACCTGCTGCCGGAGAAGAGCTTCCTCGCCTTCATGCGCGACGCGGGCTTCGACGTCTACCTGCTGGAGTGGGGGGTCCCCGACGCCTCCGACTCCCGTCGCCGCATCGAGGACTACGTCGACGGGTGGATCCCCGAGGGGGTTCGACAGGCCTGCGAGGTCTCGGGGGCTGACTCCGTGTCCCTGGTCGGCTACTGCCTCGGCGGGGTGCTCACGGCCCTCGCCACGGCGGGCCACCCCGACCTGCCGGTGCGCGACATGGTCCAGCTCGCGGCGCCGCTCGACTTCTCCGCGCTCGGCACGTGGTCGGACCTGTTCGTCGCGGGGCTCGGCGCGCGGACGCTGCTCGACCACACGGGCAACGTGCCTCCGATGCTCATCGAGAACTACTTCCGCATGCTCAAGCCGGCGGCGGAGACGATGCAGTACACGGCGCTGATGCAGAACCTGCACGACGACGACTTCGTGCGCAACTACCAGGCGATGAACCACTGGATCCGCGACCACGTCCCCTTCCCGGGGGCGGCGTTTCATCAGCTGGTCGACGACCTGCTGAAGGGCAACGCGCTGATGCGAGGCGGGATGCGTCTCGGCGACCGCGTCGTCGACCTCACCACTATCGACAAGCCCCTGCTCAACGTCCTGGCCGAGGCCGACCACCTTGTGCCGCCCGACAGCGCCGAGCCGTGGACGCGTATCGTCTCCTCCACCGAGACGGAGGAGTTCCGGATGCGAGGCGGTCACGTCGGCCTGATCTGCGGGAAGAGCGCCACCCGCAAGACGCAGCCGAAGGTCGCGGAGTGGCTCGCGCGAGGCGAGGCCTCGGCGTGACCCTCGCCGCCGTGTCCGACGGGTCGGGCGCTCCGCGGAGCGCGGCTCGCGTGGAGACCGTCGACGTGGCGACCCCCGCACTCGGGCGCCTGCGGCTGCGGGTCTCCCGTGAGGGAGCGGGAGAGCCCCTGCTCCTGGTCATGGGTCTCGGCGGCGGGATCGACATGTGGCGCCCGCTGATCGACGAGCTCACCGGCGTCGAGACCATCGCCGTCGACGGGCCCGGCATCGGCGAGTCGACGACCCCCCTGCGCCCGCTGACCATGCTCGAGCTGGCCGACGTCTACGCCGGCCTCGTCCGGGCGCTCGGGCTCGACGCCGTGTCGGTGCTCGGCTTCTCCTTCGGCGGGGCCGTCGCGCAGCAGCTCGCGATCTCCTCACCCGCCCTGGTCCGGTCGCTCGTCCTCGCCGGCACGGGTCCGGGCCTGGGCGGGGTCCCCGGCGACCCGGCCGCCCTGGCAGAGCTCTGCTCCCCCTGGCGGTACTACAGCCCCCGCCACCTGCGCCGCATCGCCCCGCTGGTGTACGGCGGCCGCACGGCTCGCGACCCGGAGGTGCTGCGCCGCCGGGAGCGGGAGCGCCTGCACGCCGCCCCGTCGTACTTCGGCTACCTCTGGCAGCTGGCCGCGCTGACGGGCTGGAGCAGCCTCCCGTCGCTGCACCGGATCCACGCACCCACGCTGGTGTTGACCGGCGACGAGGACCCGGTCTTCCCCGTCGCGAACGCCGAGATGCTCGCCCGCGGGATCGCCGGTGCGCGGCTGGAGGTCGTGCGCGGCGGGGGCCACCTGTTCGTCCTGGACAGCGTCCCGGACGTCGCCCCCCTGGTCTCGGCGTTCCTGGCGCCGGAGGCGTTGGGACAGGCGGGATGACCACGCCCTGAGGCCCGCGGGGTCCCGACAGCGAGAAGCAGGCCACCGCACCCCGCGCCGCGGCGGCGCCACCCGGAGGAGAGCCATGCAGTCCCATGCGGACGGCACGATCGTCACGACGAACCCGGCCACCGAGGACGTGCTGGGTCGCTACGCCGAGTTCAACGACGCCCAGGTCGACGCCGCGCTCGACGCGGCGGTGACGGCTCAGGAGGCGTGGGCGCGGACCCCGTACGCCGAGCGCAGCGCGGTCCTGCGGGCCCTGGCGGAGCGGCTGCGCGAGCGGCGGGAGGAGTTCGCCGCGCTGATCACCGCGGAGATGGGCAAGCCCCTGACGGAGGCGGAGGCCGAGGTCGAGAAGTGCGCGTGGACCTGCGAGTTCTTCGCGGACTGCGGTGAGAGCTACCTGACCGAGGAGCCCATCCACACGGGCGACGCCCAGGCCACGTCGGTCACCTTCGAGCCCGTCGGCGTGGTGCTCGCCGTCGAGCCCTGGAACTTCCCGTTCTGGCAGGTCGTGCGGTTCGCCGCACCGGCCCTCGTGGCCGGCAACGGTGCCCTGCTGAAGCACTCGCCGAACGTCACGGGCTGCGCACTCGCTCTCGAGGAGGTGTTCCGCGCGGCCGGCGTGCCCGAGGGGCTGTTCACGGCCCTCCTGCTCACCGACGCCCGCACCCCCGAGGTGACAGCGCGCCTCATCGACGACCCGCGCATCGCCGCGGTGACCCTCACCGGCAGCGAGCGCGCGGGCACGGCGGTGGGGGCTGCCGCCGGGCGGGCCATCAAGAAGAGCGTGCTCGAGCTGGGCGGCAGCGACCCGTTCATCGTGCTCGCGGACGCCGACCTGGAGGAGGCCGCGGTCCAGGCCGCACGCGGGCGCTACCTGAACAGCGGGCAGAGCTGCATCGCCGCGAAGCGCTTCCTCGTGGAGGCGAGCGTGGCCGAGGAGTTCACCGAGCGCCTCGTGAAGGCGGTGTCGAACCTCCCCCTCGGCGACCCCACCCAGCGGGAGACGCGGGTCGGCCCGCTGGCCCGCGGCGACCTGCGGGAGGCGCTGGAGCGCCAGGTCGCCGGCTCGGTGGCGGAGGGTGCGCAGGTCGCGTGCGGTGGCACGCGCCCGGACCGGCCGGGATGGTTCTACGAGCCGACCGTGCTCACGGGTGTCACCCCGGACATGCCGGCCTTCCGGGAGGAGACCTTCGGGCCCGTCGCCACGGTTACCGCCGTGGCCGACGAGGACGAGGCCATCGCGCTGGCGAACTCCTCCGCCTACGGCCTCGGGGCGAGCGTCTGGACGCGCGACCTCCAGCGGGGCCGGCGCGTGGGGGCGCAGGTGCAGTCGGGCTCGCTCTTCGTCAACGCCATCGTGGCCTCCGACCCCCGGCTGCCGTTCGGCGGCACGAAGCGCAGCGGCTACGGCCGGGAGCTGGCGGCGTACGGCATCCGGGAGTTCGTCAACGTCCGCACCTGGTGGGTAGCGCCGGCGTCACCGCCCCCCGCCGTGCAGACCCCGCCGCCGCCGGCCGACTGAGCCCGGAGGCTGTCGCCGCGAGGCCAGTGTCCCCGCGGGTGCGCGAGGACCCCGGCTCACCGCCGGGACGCGTCGACGCGCTGCGCCAGCAGCCGCAACTCCTCGAGCATCACCTGCGGGTACTGCAGCGGCAGGAAGTGCGTGCCGGGGAGCTCCCGGTAGCGGGCGTCACCGAGCCGCGCGGCCACGTCGCGCATGTGCTCCACGTCCACCAGCGCGTCGTGCGACCCGGCGAGCACGGTGACAGGCAGCGTCGACGCGGCGAGGTCCAGCGGGGCGTGCTCGCCGACGGCGACGGCCAGGTCGTGGTACCAGTCCCAGTCGTGGGCCGCGAACTCGTGCAGGACGGCGGAGAGGGCCTGCGTGTGGGCGACCTCCCGCAGCGGCCCGAGCAGTCCGAAGGGGAGCGACCGGGCCGCCGGCAGCGTCGCGGTCAGCAGCGGCAGCAGGGGGCCGAAGACGCGCAGCAGCTTCGCGCCTGCTCGTCCCACTTTCGGGCGGAGGGCGCGGGGAACGCCGAGCGGCGCGAACAGCGCCTCGTAGCTCCCGCCGGGCACGCCGGCGACGGCGAGGACGCCCTGGGTCCGCTGCGGCTGCTGGCGCACGATCTCGAACGCGATGTTCACCCCGAGCGACCAGCCCACGACGAGGGCCGACGGCACGTCGAGGGCGTCCATCACGGCGAGGGCGTCCTCGGTGTGATGCTCGACGCGACGCCGGTCGGGGTCGGCAGGGCGTTCCGAGCCGCCGAGCCCCCGTTGATACCACGACACCACCCGGAACCCGCACGCCGGATCGGCGAGTGCGGGCCACGCCCCGGGGGGAGTGCCGAGCCCGTTGCTGAGCAGGACGGGCCTGCCCTCCCCGTCGTTGCACCAGGCGCGGATGCGGGTGCCGTCCGGACTGTCCACCGTCGTGTAGCTCACGCCCTGAGCATGACCCAAACCGTGCCCGGGCAAGCCCGCAGCCCCGAGGAGGCCGATCGCGTGCGACAGCTCAACGGCATCGACGCCGCGTTCCTGCAGATGGAGACGACCACGACGTACGCGCACGTCGCGTCCGTCTCGGTTTACGAGCCGCCACCCGGCCGACCGCCGCTGGCGCTCGACGAGCTGCGCCGCCACGTCGCCGCGCGGATCCACCGCGCTCCGGTGCTGCGGCAGCGCCTGCTCGAGCTGCCCCTGGAGCTCGGGCGGCCGTACTGGGTCGACGACCCCGACTTCGACCTCGACCGCCACGTGCGCGGGGCCGACCTGGAGGGGCCGGTCGACGACGAGCGGCTGGCGGCGTACGTCTCGAGGATGGTCGGTCGTCGGCTCGACCGTTCCCGGCCGCTGTGGGAGCTGCAGCTGATCCCCGGCCTGGCCGGCGGGCGCTTCGCCCTGCTGGGCATCGTCCACCACGCCGCGGTCGACGGGATCGCGGGCCGGGACGTGCTGGCGACGCTGCTCGACCGCGAGCCCGAGCCGGCCGAGGACCCGGCGCCGCCACCGTGGCGCCCGGAGC
>JALYNB010000274.1 GCA_030773395.1 Actinomycetota bacterium | reverse complement strand
CGCCGGGACCGCGGCCCCGGCGGCGCTCACTCCTCGACGAGCAGGCCCTCGCGCAACTGGGCGAGCGTGCGCGCGAGCAGGCGCGACACGTGCATTTGGCTGATCCCAAGCTCACCGGCGATCTGCGACTGCGTCATGTTGCCGAAGAACCGGAGCAGCAGGATCTTCTTCTCGCGCGGCGGCAGCTTCTCGAGCAGGGGCTTGAGCGACTCCCGGTACTCCACGCCCTCCAGCGACTCGTCCGTGACGCCGAGGGAGTCGGCGACCGCGGGCGAGTCGTCGTCGCCGCCGTCGGGCGCGTCGAGGCTGACCGCCGAGTAGGCGTTCGCGGACTCCAGGCCCTCGAGCACCTCCTCCTGGCTCATCCCGAGGTGGGCCGCGAGCTCGGCGACGGTGGGGGAGCGGCCGTTGCGCTGGGAGAGCTCCCCCGTCGCCTTGGTGAGCGCGAGCTTGAGCTCCTGCAGCCGGCGGGGCACGCGGATCGCCCAGCCCTTGTCGCGGAAGTGGCGCTTGATCTCGCCGACGATGGTGGGGGTCGCGTACGTCGAGAACTCGACGCCCCGTTCCAGGTCGAAGCGGTCGACGGACTTGATCAGGCCGATGGTCGCGACCTGCACCAGGTCGTCGAGGGGCTCCCCGCGGTTGCGGAAGCGGCGCGCCAGGTACTCCACCAGCGGGATGTGCATGGTGACGAGCTCGTCGCGCACGCGCTCGCGGCGCAGCGACCCCGGCTCGAGCGCGGTCAGCTCGGCGAACAGCTCGCGGGCGCGGGCGCGGTCGGCAGCGGTGCGCTCCGCGCGGGAGTCCAGGGCCTCGACGACGTCGGGGTCCACCTCCCCCGTCGCCGTGAGCGCGTCCGGGTCGATGGCCGCGGGGTCGATGGCCGCGGGGTCGATCGCTCCCGGGTCGAGCGTCGGCTCCGGGCCCGGGCCACCGCCGGTGGCGCCGGCGTCGTCGCCTACCAAGAGGGTGGCGTCAGTCGCGTCGGACAGGTCGATCGTCTCCTCCCGCGGAGCGGGCGTGGTGGCCCCGGTGGCGGTCGTCGCGGGCGAGGGGCTCATGCGGCGGCTCCCGGCAGGCTGCGGCGCTTCTGCAGGTCGATCGTCACCCGGTTGTCGACGTCGGCCCGGCTCGCGACATCACCGACCAGCGCTGCCAGGACCGTCCAGGCGAAGGTGTCGCGCGACGGCTCCACGCCGTCGAGCGTCAGCACGGTCACGGACACGCGGAGGGCGTCGCCGGTGAGCTCGAACTCCACGTGCAGGTCGGCGCCGGGGACGGCGGACGCGAGGAGCATCGCGCAGGCCTCGTCGACGGCGATCCGCAGGTCCTCGATCTCGTCGAGTGTGAAGTCCAGGCGCGCGGCGAGGCCGGCCGTCGCGGTGCGCAGCACCGACAGGTAGGCGCTCGCTGCGGGCAGTCGCAGGGTGACGAGGTCTCGCACGCCGACGGGGGACGAGCCGCGGGTCTCGACGGCGGACTCGATCATGCTGGGCGACTCCTGGGGCAGCGGGGGCCCGCAGGCGGGCGGTGCCGGGCTCGACCCACAGTACGGGACCTGAGGTCCGGGCGGAGGTGTGGTGCCGCCGCGCGGCGGGGAGTCACTCGGATCGACCCGCAGCCGGCTCCGCACCGTCTGTCCGGCCGATTGGTGCCCCGGCGGCGAAAGCGATCAGCGCGTCCCCGTGCAGCCTCTGCGTGGTCCACTCCTCCATGCCCACGGCGCCGACGGACCGGTAGAAGCCGACCGCCGGCGTGTTCCAGTCGAGCACCGACCACTCCAGCCGGGCGAAGCCGCGCTCGACGCAGACCGCGGCGAGGGTCGCGAGCAGCGCCTTGCCGAGGCCCGCCCCGCGGGCCTCGGGGCGGACGTAGAGGTCTTCCAGCCACACGCCGTGCGTGCCCGTCCAGGTCGAGAACGTGAGGAACCAGACGGCCATCCCGACGACGTGACCGTCCCCGCCGTCCCCGTCCCCGCTGTCCCGTACGGCCACGTGCGCGAAGACGGCGGGGGAGGCCCCGAACAGCCGCTGGTGCAGCACCCGCTCGGTGAGGCGGACGGCGTCGGGCTCCCGTTCGTACGCGGCGAGGTCGCGGACCAGCTGCACCAGCGCGGGGACGTCCGCAGGGCGGGCCGCCCGGACGCGTGGGGTCACGGCACCTGCGGGTCGGCGGGCTCGGGCAGGCCCGCGAGGTGGGCGGCGTCGTTCCACGTCTCGACCACGCGGTGGCCGCGGTAGGTGCCCAGCGTGCACAGCGTCGCGGGCTCGAGCGTGAACAGCCCCCCGGCTGACCCGGGCAGCCCGAGCCACACCGCGGCGAGCACGCGCAGCGTGTGGCCGTGGGCGACCAGCGCGACGTCGCCGTCGTCGAGGCCCGGGGCCACGCGGTCGAGGACACGGCGGCACCGCGCGGCGACGGCGTCGGCGTCCTCGCCGGGCGTGTCGCCGGGTGGCACGCCGTCGGTCCAGAGCCACCAGTCGGGCCGGTCCTCGCGGATCTCGGCGGTCGTGCGCCCCTCGTAACCCCCGTTGTCCCACTCGAGGAGGTCGGGGTCGGCCGCGGCGTCGACGCCCGCGAGCACGGCGGTGCGGGTCGCGCGCTGCAGGGGGCTCGCGTGGGCGGCGGTGATCCGCCGCGCCCCCAGGACGGGCGCGAGCGCGCGGGCCTGCTGCTCGCCGTACGGCGTCAGCGGCACGTCGGTGAGGCCGGTGTGCCGGGAGTCGCGGCTCCACGCGGTCTGACCGTGACGCACCAGCAGCAGGGAACCCACGCGCTGACCCTAGCGAGGCGGCCGAGCCCGCCGTCCGGGACGGCGTGGTGGTTCCACCACGACCGCCCGCTCCGCCGCTCCCGCCACCGGACGCGCAGGAGGAACAGGACGGGGATCCGGACGGTCGCGGGTAGGGCACCGGCCGGCGGTACCGGGGCGGTCAGTCGTCCTCGTCGTCCGCGCGCGCCAGCCAGGTTGCGAACCGCTCGACCGGCACCTCGAAGTCGGGGTGCAGGTCGACGAAGTCGCGCAGCCGCTCGGCGAGCCAGCCGAGCGTCACGGTCTCCTCGCCGCGACGCTCGGCCAGCTCCTCCAGGCCCCGGTCGGTGAAGTACACCTCAACCGGTCAGAACGAGAACACCGCGTCCACCAGCGCCGCCTGTTCGGCCTCGTGGACCTTGGCGGAGCCCACGGCGGGGCTGGCGCTCGCCCGGCGGGAGATCCGCCGCAGCGTGTGCTGCTCGCCCAGGTGGTCCGGCAGGTCCAGGGCCATCCGCGGCCACGGGCCCATGTTGCCGGGCTCCTCCTGCGTCCAGACGACGTCCTTCGCGTTCGGGTACGACGCGAGCACGTCGGCGACCTCCTCGCCGGGCAGCGGGTAGAGCTGCTCAACCCGCACGAGGGCGACCTGGTCCGACCCGCGCTTGCGCTTCGCGGCCGCCAGGTCGTGGTAGATCTTCCCGGCGCACAGGACGACGCGCTGCACGGCCTCGCGCGCGGCGGCGTTCGGGTCGTCGATGACCGGGGCGAACCGGCCCTGCGTGAAGTCCTCCGGCACAGAGGAGGCGGCGCGCAGGCGCAGCATCGACTTCGGCGTGAAGACCACCATCGGCTTGTGAGCCTCGCCGATTGCCTGCCGGCGCAGGAGGTGGAAGTAGCTCGCCGGGGTCGACGGGTAGGCGACCGTCATGTTGTCCTCGGCGCAGAGCGTCAGGAACCGCTCGATCCGGGCGCTCGAGTGGTCGGGCCCCTGCCCCTCGTAGCCGTGGGGGAGCAGGAGCACGACCCCGGACTTCTGGCCCCACTTCACGTCGCCGGCCGCGATGTACTCGTCGATGACGATCTGTGCGCCGTTGACGAAGTCGCCGAACTGCGCCTCCCAGAGCACGAGCGCGTCCGGCCGGGCCACCGAGTAGCCGTACTCGAAGCCCTGGGCGGCGTACTCCGACAGCAGCGAGTCGTAGACGTAGAACGTCGCCTGGTCGGGGGAGAGGTTCGCGAGCGGGGTGTGCTCCGCGCCCGTCTTCCGGTCGACGATCACGGCGTGCCGCTGGCCGAAGGTGCCGCGGCGGGCGTCCTGGCCGGCGAGCCGGACCGGTCGGCCCTCGAGCAGCAGCGAGCCGAAGGCCAGGGCCTCGCCGGTCGCCCAGTCGATGCCACCCTCACTGATCGCCGCCGCCCGCTTCTGCAGCTGAGGCAGGAGCCGCGGGTGGACCGTGAAGCCCTCGGGCAGCGAGACCTGACTGTCGGCGATGCGCTTCATGACCTCCTGCGAGATGGCGGTCTCGACCGGGGCGCTGAGGTCCGTCTTCTGCGCCGGCGGAGCGATGTCAGGGGCCTGCCCGGGGTTGCGGGTGTCGGCGAAGACCTTCTCCAGCTGCCCCTGGTAGTCCTTCAGCGCCTCCTCAGCCTCCGGCAGCGTGATGTCGCCCCGGCCGATGAGGTTCTCCGTGTAGATCTTGCGCACGGACCGCTTCTTGTCGATGAGGTCGTACATCAGCGGCTGCGTGAACGACGGCTCGTCGACCTCCGAGTGGCCGCGGCGGCGGTAGCAGACCATGTCGATGACGACGTCCTTGTGGAACGCCTGGCGGTACTCGTAGGCGAGCTTCGCCACCCGCACGCACGCCTCGGGGTCGTCGCCGTTCACGTGGAGGATCGGCGCCTGCACCATCCGGGCGACGTCGCTGGCGTAGACACTCGAGCGCGCCGACTTCGGTGACGTCGTGAACCCGACCTGGTTGTTGATGATGACGTGGACCGTGCCGCCGGTGCGGTACCCACGCAGCTGCGACAGGTTCAGGGTCTCGGCGACGACGCCCTGACCGGCGAAGGCCGCGTCGCCGTGGACCAGCACGGGCACGACCGTGAAGCCGTCGTCACCCTTGTCGAGCACGTCCTGCTTGGCGCGGACCACGCCCTCGAGCACCGGGTCGACCGTCTCGAGGTGGCTCGGGTTCGACGCGAGCGAGACCGCGATCGACGTGCCGTCCTCGGCCCGGTAGGTGCCCTCCGCGCCGAGGTGGTACTTGACGTCGCCGGAACCGTGCGCCGTGCGGGGGTCGACGTTGCCCTCGAACTCGCCGAAGATCTGGCTGTAGCTCTTCCCGACGATGTTCGCGAGCACGTTCAGACGACCCCGGTGCGCCATGCCGATGACGACCTCGTCGAGGCCCTCTTTCGCCGCCTCGTGCACCACCGCGTCGAGGATCGGCACGACCGACTCGCCGCCCTCGAGGGAGAACCGCTTCTGCCCGACGTACTTCGTCTGCAGGAACGACTCGAATGCCTCGGCGGCGTTCAGCCGCTTGAGCACGTGCAGCTGCTCGGCGCGGTCGGGCCGCTCGGCGCGCTTCTCGACCCGGGCCTGGATCCAGCGCCGCTCCTCGGGCTCCTGGATGTGCATGTACTCGATGCCGATGGTGCGGCAGTAGCTCTCGCGCAGGACGCCGAGCACCTCGCGCAGCGGCAGCACGTCAGAGCCGGAGAAGCCGCCAATCCGAAACTCGCGGTCGAGGTCCCACAGCGTCAGGCCGTGGTTGATGACGTCGAGGTCGGGGTGGCTGCGCTGGCGGAACTCGAGTGGGTTCACGTCGGCCATGAGGTGGCCGCGCACGCGGTAGGCGTGGATCAGCTCGTGGACGCGGGCCTCCTTCGAGACCCGGCGCTCGTCGGTCTCCGGGAAGTCCGGGACCCACTGGATGGGCTCGTAGGGGATGCCGAGGGCGGCGAAGACCTCGTCGTAGAAGCCCTCCTCGCCCAGCAGCAGATGGTGGACGCGCCGGAGGAAGTCGCCCGACTGCGCGCCCTGGATGATCCGGTGGTCGTACGTCGACGTGACCGTCATGATCTTCGACACCGCGAGCTTCGCGAGCGTCGCCGGTGAGGCGCCCTGGAACTCCGCCGGGTACTCCATCGCGCCCACGCCGATGATCGCGCCCTGCCCCTGCATGAGGCGGGGTACCGAGTGCACCGTGCCGATCGTGCCGGGGTTCGTCAGGCTCATCGTGGTGCCGGCGTAGTCGTCGGCGGTGAGCTTGCCGCCGCGGGCCTTGCGCACGATGTCCTCGTACGCCGACCAGAACTGCAGGAAGTCCATGCGCTCGGCGGCCTTGATGCTCGGCACGACGAGCGTGCGGCTGCCGTCGGGCTTCGACAGGTCGATCGCGAGGCCCAGGTTGACGTGCTCGGGGGTGACGACGAAGGCCTTGCCGCCCTCCTCGACGTAGGAGGAGTTCATCGCCGGCATCGCCCCCACGGCCTTGACCAGGGCGTAGCCGATCAGGTGCGTGAAGCTGACCTTCCCGCCGCGGCCGCGGGCCAGGTGCCGGTTGATGACCGTGCGGTTGTCGATGAGCAGCTTGGCCGGCACGGCGCGGACGCTCGTCGCGGTCGGCACGGCGAGGCTCGCGGCCATGTTGGTCACGATCGCCTTGGCCATGCCGCGGATGGGCGTGCGGGTCGCCCCGTCGCCGGACGCGGCGGCCGGCGCGGCCGGGGACGGTGCCGTGGCCTTCGGTGC
>JALYNB010000273.1 GCA_030773395.1 Actinomycetota bacterium | reverse complement strand
GTCGGGGGCCGCGACGGCGGCGGCGAGGGCGGGGAGGTCGACGGGCACGACGGGCACGACGGGCACCGTAGGCGAGGCCGCCGACAGGACCGGCCCGTCGGCGCGCGGCGCGGTCACCGCAGGCGCTGCGGGACCCCTGCCACGACGTACCAGACCTCGTCGCTCTCCGCGGCCAGACGGGCGTTGAGGCGGCCCATGTGGTCGCGGAAGAGCCGCCCGGCCGGGGTCTCGGGGTGGACCCCGGACCCGACCTCGTTGGACACGGCCACGACGTAGGCCGGTGTGCTGCGCCAGGCTGAGACGAGGGCGTCCGTCGCCGCACCCAGCTTGGCCGCCGCGCCGGGGGCGCCCTCCCAGGCGCCCGCCCAGTCCATCGCGGCGGTCAGCCACAGGCCGAGGTCGTCGACGAGCAGGGGTGCGTCGTCGGGCGGGTCAGCGAGCAGGGCGGCGAGCCCCGTGGTCTCGACCGTTCGCCATGAGGTGGGGCGGCGCTCCCGGTGGGAGGCGACGCGCGCCGCCCAGTCGGCATCGTCGCCGCTCGGCGTGGGACCGGTGGCCACGTAGGTGACGACGGGCTCGGCGGCCAGTCGGCGTTCGGCCTCGGCCGACTTGCCGGACCGCGCCCCGCCGAGGATGAGGACGCGCCGCGGGTCGTGGGCGGCGTCCCCCGACAGCCTCGTGGTCAGCAGCGCCCCGTCGGCGAGGGCCTCGGCCTCGAGCAGCGCGAGGCGGCGGTAGAGCTCGGCGGGCGGGGGGCTCGTGTGGTCCAGGTGCACGGCGACGACGCGGGTCGCCGGGGTGACCGCGCCGCGCCGGCGCAGCTCGGCCAGCCGGTCGGCGAAGGCGTCGAGGCCGCCCTCGGTCGGGCCGTCGTCCTCGGCACCGCCGCAGGGGAGCAGCGCGATGTCGAACTCGCCCCCGTCGAGCGCGTCGAGAGCGGCATCGGGCAGCGGGCCGGTGGGAGGCAGCACGAGCAGCCTCGCCCCTGACCTGCTGGTGATGTCGTAGCCCGCCCGGCCGAGCCGGGAGGTGGCGTCGACGTCGACGACGGCCAGGTCGTACCCCTCCACGACCAGCCGGTCGTCGGCCTCCAGCGGCTGCAGGGTGACCGGGTCGTCCGGGCCCACGGCGTCGCGAAGGCCGGCGAGGGCGGGGGCCGGACCGGCGACCGTGAGGGCGCCGGTGCAACCGGCACCCCGTCTGGTGAGCAGCGCGACCGCGGCCCGGTCGGGCAGCGGCCGCGTCAGCAGGACCGCGGAGACGCGCGACAGGTCGTGCCCGGCGCGCGCAGCCGTGCGCAGCGCCGCCTCGCCCGGATCGACCAGCAGCCGGTCGTCGATGAGGAAGGCGGTGGGACCGCGGTCGACGTCGGCGTCCCGGGCGGCGCGACACGAGGCGCACGAGCACCAGGGGTTCGGCCAGCCCGCCGACGACCCCGTGCCGAGCAGCGCGACCCGCAGCGGCTGCCGCCGGGCGGCCAGGTCGGGGGCCCTCTGGAGCGGGCGGTCCTTGCCGGCCCGGGCGAGCCGGAGCTCCCCCGGTTGCGACTCGCCGGCCCGGGACGAGCGGGCCCCCGTGCCGCGGAGGCCCTGCCCGTCACCCGGCGGAGGGGGCACGGGGCGTGGGCGCGGGGGCACGCCCCGATCATGCCCCGTCCCCGGGCTCGTGACGCAGCCACCCGCCCCCCCCGGTCGAGCGACGCGCGCGTCAAGCGCCGCGGCGGGGGAAGGCACCGGGCTCCGCGACCGGCTCGATGATGAGGAGCAGCAATGGCCTTCCAGTGGCGCTACGAGGACTCGGACGGCGGCGAGGTGGACCCGCCCGTCGGCCCGGCCGTGGAGGTGTTCCCGAGCCAGGCCGACGCGGAGACCTGGATGGGGGAGAGCTGGAAGGAGCTCCTCCACGCCGGCGTCGCCCAGGTCACCCTGCTCGAGGACGGCCGGGAGGTCTACGGGCCGATGGGGCTGGAGGACGGAATCCGGTAGCCCCGGTCACCGAGCAATCCAGTCACCGCCGCGGGCTCTGCGTGCGGGCCGGGTCGCGCTCCACGACGTCGCCGAGCACCTCGTCGACCTGTGCGAGCAGCCCCTGGTCGAGGCGGACGCCCGCGGCGGCGGCGTTGTCGTGCACCTGCTCCGGGCGGGACGCGCCGATGATCGCCGAGGAGACCCCGGGCTCCTGCAGCACCCACGCGACGGCGAGGGCGGCCATCGACAGGCCCGCGTCCTGGGCCAGCGGCTGCAGCCGCTGCACCCGCTCCAGCACCTCGTCGCGCATCCAGCGCTCGATCATCTGCGCCCCACCGGAGGTGTCGGTCGCCCGCGAGCCCTGCGGGTGGGGCTGCCCGGGGCGGTACTTCCCGGTCAGGACGCCCTGGGCGATCGGTGACCACACGACCTGGCCCAGGCCCTCCTGCTTGCACAGCGGGAGCACCTCGGCCTCGATGACGCGCCACAGCATCGAGTACTGCGGCTGGTTACTCACGATGCGGTCGAAGCCCATCTGGTCGGCGATGCGCAGGGCCTCCGCGATCTCGTCGGCCCGCCACTCGGACACGCCGACGTAGAGCACCTTGCCGGCCCGCACGAGGTCGTCGAACGCCCGGAGTGTCTCCTCGAGCGGGGTGTCGTGGTCGTAGCGGTGGGCCTGGTAGAGGTCGATGTGGTCGGTGCGCAGGCGGCGCAGCGAGGCCTCGCAGCTCTCCGTCACGTGCTTGCGGGACAGGCCCCGGTCGTTCGCACCGGGACCCGTCGGCCAGAAGACCTTCGTGAAGATCTCCAGGGACTCCCGCCGCTGGCCCGCCAGCGCGTTGCCCAGCACCGTCTCGGCGCGCGTCCCGGCGTACACGTCCGCGGTGTCGAACGTCGTGATCCCCACGTCCAGCGCGGCAGCGACGCAGGCCTTCGCCGCGTCCTCCTCGATCTAGCTGCCGTGGGTGAGCCAGTTGCCGTACGAGATCCCGCTGACGTGCAGGCCGCTGCGGCCGAGGCGTCGGTGCTCCATGGCCCCGACGCTAGCCGGACCCTGCGCCAGGAACGGGGACCGTGGTCAGACGGGGTCGCCGACCGACACGGTCGGCTGGGGCACGCGCAACCGGCGCAGCTGCATCGCGCGCATGACCGCGTAGAAGCACAGGGCCGAGGCCCGTTCCGTCGAGTCGGGGAAGTCCGCGCGGACCCGTCGCAGGACGGCGCGGCAGAGCAGGGTCGAGTCCACGACGATCGCCACCAGCACGACCAGCCACAGCAGGTACGTCGCCCGGACCACGGCCGGCTGGGGGAACAGGCCGCCGACGACCACGATCAGGGCCGACGGCAGGAAGAGGGAGGACGCGCTGCGGCGGGAGTCGACGAGGTCGCGCACCAGGGCCCGCACCGGCCCCCGGTCGCGGGCCGGCAGGTACCGCTCGTCGCCGCGCATCATCCCCGTGCGCGCGGCGCGGGCC
>JALYNB010000272.1 GCA_030773395.1 Actinomycetota bacterium | reverse complement strand
GGCGAGCAGGGCGCCGAGCAGCTGGTTGGCGGGTGCAGTGAGCGGGACCGTCGGACACCTCGAGCTGTTCCGGGGTCTGGCCGACCCGGCTGCCATTGCCGCTGTCCCTGCCCTCCCCCTGCCCCGCTCGAACCGGCCCTCGCCCCCCCGCCGCGGCCGCTCCCGGCCGGGACAGGCCGAAACACCCCCGCGCGAGGGCGCGTGACCTCGCAGAAGCGTCGGGTACCCGACAGTTCACTCGCCGACCCCGCTCGCCCGCAGCCCTGCGCTCCGGGTGGGGCTCGACGAGCCCGCCGCGTGGGCGCCTGGCCCTCGCCCCGGCCGAGAGGAACCGTCCATGTACCGGCACATCCGAGAGCTGCAGTTCACCAGCAAGCCGGAGAAGCCCGACGCCCTGTTCGCGATGAAGTTGCAGGAGATCCTCGGCGGCCAGTTCGGCGAGATGACCGTGATGATGCAGTACCTGTGGCAAGGCTGGACCTGCCGCGTTCCCGGCAAGTACAAGGACATGATCCTCGACATCGGGACCGAGGAGATCGGCCACGTCGAGATGCTCACCACGATGATGGCCCGCCTGCTCGAGGGCGCCCCCAGCGAGGTCACCGAGAAGGCGGTCGCGGCCAACCCGGTCCTGGCCGCGGTCATCGGCGGGATGAACCCGCAGCACGCCATCGTCGCCGGCGGGAACCCGATGCCCACGAACAGCCAGGGCGTGCCGTGGAACGCCAGCTACATCGTCGCCAGCGGCAACCTGCTGACCGACTTCCGCTCCAACGCCGCCGCCGAGGGGCAGAGCCGGCTGCAGACCAGCCGCATCTACAACATGACCGACGACCCGGGCGTGAAGGAGATGCTGAAGTTCAACCTCGCCCGGGACACCTTCCACCAGCAGCAGTGGCTGCTCGGGATCGAGCAGCTTCTCGCCGACGGCTACACCGACGGCGTGATCGAGGACTCCCACCGGGCCGAGGAGGACCAGGAGCAGAACCGCACCTTCTGGAGCCTGCACGAGGGCAGCCGCGCCGGGGAGGGCCGCTGGGCGCAGGGCCCCACGCTGATCGACGGCCGGGAGATCCAGTACCTGTCCCCCGAGCAGGCCCAGCCGATCGGCGGGGACAGCAATGACGACCTGCCCGCCCCCGACCCCCAGCTCTACGTCACCTACGACGGGCACAAGGGCCCCGGCAAGCCCGGCAACGCCGCCGGCGGCCTGGCCCAGGGCGTGGAGAACGTCGTCACCAAGGTCAAGGACGCGCTGACCTGACACCGGGCAACCGGCCCGGTCCCCGCGTGCCGAGAGCACACGGGTGACCAGTCGGGCTGCCCCGACCGAACCAGGGCTGGGCGGGGGCACTGTGGGCGCCCCCGCTCGGGTGGGACGCGCAGTGGCTCAGCCAACACACCGACGACGTCGCGCTCCTGCAGGTCGACAGCCACGCCAACGCCTACCACCTCGAGCAGCTACCGGACGCGCAGCCGGTTAGCTGGTACGACGACCTGCACGACCCGGGTCCGGCGCGGCATCCTCGTCCAGACGCAGCTCGAGGCCCTGCTCACCCGCCTCGGGGTCACTGCGCAGACCCACCTCCGTCCTCTACAGCGCCGATCCCCCGGCCTTCCCGGCGTACGCGTTCTGGCTGCTGCGGCCCCATCAGCATGCGCGGGTCAGCTGCTCGACGGCGGTCAGGACGCCTGGACTGCCGCCGGCGGACCGCTCACTGAAGCGGACGAGCGCCCGCGTCCCACCGCGCCCTACCGCAGCCCCGGCAGCGACAGCACGGTGCGCGTCCACCGCGACGACCTGCTGCGGCGCTACGTCGGCACGACGGGCAGCAGCACCGTTCTGCTGGACTGCCGCACCGAGCCGGAGTACGCCGGACAGCGCCACCACCCCCTCGACCTGCCCGTCGAGCGGCACCGCGCCCTCGGTCACATCCTCGGCGCGCGCCAACCTGCCCTCCCAGCTGCCGCTCACCGCCGACGGCCGCTTCCGCGCCCAGGCAGAGCTCACCGAACTGTTCGCCGCTCGTGGCGTGCAGCCGGACTCCGACGTCGCGGTGTGATCCCGCACCGCCGAGCGCAGCAGCCTGCTCTGGTTCGAATGCGCGACCTCCTCGACCACACGACGGCGCGGCACTAGGACGGCGTGTGGCCGAGTACGGCGGTCTCGTCGACGCCCCCGTCACCCCCGAGTTGGACCAGACGCCGTAGCGCTCGACTCGGGCGCGCGCCCGCCGGTAGGCCCCGGTGGGCCCGGTCCAACACGGCCATCTCCCACGTCCCACGCCGGTAGCCGCAACTGCGGGCCGCGTCGAACGCGGCCCGCAGCTCGTGACCCGACTAGCGGAATCAGCACCATGGCACGCGACGGACCACGGCGACCGCAGCGCGGCACCCTTCGATCAGCTGACGGATGAGGCGGCGCGGGACCGGTTGAGGCCGTCGGGGTAGTGCCCCTTCTGGAGTCGCGCGGCCTGGTCGATGCCAAGCACACCGCTGACCGGTAGGAGCGCCACGCTCACCGCGGAGAGCCGACGCGCTGACCGGCGTCGCCCACGATGCCGGGCGGTCAGCGAGGTCAGCTGCAGGCCGAGCACAAACCCGACCAGGGCGACGTGCAGCGCGGTCTCACGACGGGCTACCCCGCTCGCGTCGGGGAACTGCGCCTGCCCGGTGAGCACGGCAATCGCCACGCCCAGCAGGCCCACCTCGAGGAGCACATCCCCGCGACGCTGCGCCCCGACGTCGCCGACCCGCACTCCCCTCCAGTCCTGGTACGCCCCAGCCGTCCAGGCCAGGATCGGCACCGGAACCAGAAACGGATGCAACGGCGGACCGAGCCATTCGTCTCCCCGCAGCGCGGGAAAGATCCGCCGGCCCGGGCGGGACCCGGCGGCCGCTGTCACGGCGCGCTGCGCGCGAGCCGAACCCCGGTCCAGCCGGCCTCCTGGCCCTGGAATCGCGGCATCGAGCAGTGCGCGCACGGCTGGCAGAACGTCCACGCACCGCACGTTCCCCGCGGCGGCCCCCGCATCCCCGCCCGCGCCGACGGCGACCGGGTGTGGTGGTCGACGACGGGGGGACGGGGTCAGCCGCTGTGGTGCTGCGCGCCGCCGTGACTCTTGGCGGTGTACATCGCGGTGTCGGCCTGGCGGAGCAAGTCGTCGGCGTGGACGCCGGCGGGCGGGGCGATGCTGATGCCGATGCTGGCCCGGACTGTGAGCTTGGCGTGGTGGACGTCGAACGGGTCGCCCAGGGCGTGCAGGAGCTGGTCGGCGGTGCGGGTGGCGATGCGGTGGGCTTCGGAGCCGGGCAGGTCGGTGAGCAGCAGGAGAAACTCGTCGCCGCCCTGGCAGGCGAGCAGGTCGTCGGCGCGGACCGCGGCGCGTAGCCGGGCCGCCACCTGGTGAAGCAGGGCGTCACCGGCGCTGTGCCCGTGCTGGTCGTTGACGGCTCTGAAGTCGTCGAGATCGATGAACAGCAGCGCGGTCGCGGTGGCGGTGGTCCGCGGCGAGAGCGTTGACGGCCACCTCCCTGGCGCGCGGGCCTCGAGGGGCGTAGGACGGTGCCGTACATCCACGCGCACGAGCAGAGAGGCCCACATGAGCAGCAGCAGCGAGACTGGCCAGGTCACGGGCACGCAGGACAAGGACTACAACGTCATCTGGTTCACGGAGACGTGCCTGAGCAACGTCCTCCGGCTGGAGCAGTACGTCGCCGATGCCCAGCGCGACGGCGACACCGAGCTCGCCGAGTTCTTCCAGCGGGCGCAGGCCGAGAGCCGCAAGGGCGCGGAGCAGGGCAAGCAGCTGCTGCGGGCGCGGCTGTCCGGCTGACCTCCGACGCGGCCAGGACCGGCGTACCCGCGGACACAACCAGGACGGCGTACCCGCGGACGCAACCGGACGGCGTACCCGCGGACGCAACCAGGACGGCGTACCCGCCGGACGGGATCTGGAGGTGATGGATGGCGAGTTGTGAGGTGTGCGGGAACGACTACGACAAGGCCTTCGAGGTCGTCGCCGCGGGCGAGCGGCACACGTTCGACAGCTTCGAGTGCGCGATCCACCGGATGGCCCCGGTGTGCGAGCACTGCGGCTGCAAGGTGATCGGGCACGGCACGGAGGTCGACGGGAAGTTCTTCTGCTGCGCCCATTGCGCGCGGCACGCGACCGGCAGCGACACGCCGCAGGACCGGGTGGAGACGACGGGCTGACGGTCGCTCCACCGGAGGCCCGTCGTCGCGGCGTTGCCCGCCGTCACACCTGAGCGTCGATGGAGCGTCGATGGACGACGGGGTGCCGGCGACGCCGCAGCCGTGACACGCACCTGCTGCGCTGAGGCAGCGCGCACTCGGGCTACGGTCGCCGCGTGGACCTGACGCACGACCCGGAGGACGAGGACGCCTTCGCCGCGATCACCGAGCGTCTCGTCGAGCGCTTCGGCCAGGCTCCTGGCGGCGCCGGGCGGGAATGGGTGGCCGAGCAGCTGCTGCAGTTCAAGCACGGCTACCTCGACGGCGATCTCGGCCGCTGGACCGCCGCGGACTTGTCCGAGGTGCTGTTCGAGCTCTACCCCCGCAAGGTCGTGCTGGAGCCCGGCGACACCACCGAACTCGTCGCCGGCACGGCCGCGTTCCTCCGCTTCCTCGACGGCGAGGGTCTGCTGACCGGTGAACCCGGCGAGACCCTCGCCCAGCTCGTCGAGCAGGCCGGCGACCGGTTCGACGCGGCCATGCGGGACGAGCGCAGGTGGGGGCCGGGTAAGCGGCTGTTCAGCGGTGCGGCGGCGGCGGGGGTCGACCTGTCCGACCAGAAGCAGCTGGACGCCTACGTGCGGGGCGTCAACGCCCTGCCGTACGC
>JALYNB010000271.1 GCA_030773395.1 Actinomycetota bacterium | reverse complement strand
CGCCAGCGGTACGGCGGCCAGCCGGGCCCGGCGCGCGGGCGTGAACCGCGCGAACGGGCGCAGCCCGGGGGGCACCTCGTCGGCCGGGAGCGCGCCGAGCGCGTCGGCGGCGAGGGCCAGCACCCGGCCTCGGATCACCGGGGGGAGGTCCTCCCGATCCTCCACCTCGGCCCCAGGTGGAGACTCTGGAGCCGGTTCGGGACTGGACCCGTCCTCCCCGGTCACGTGCCCGCGGGCCCCGAGCCGTCCGACACCCCCCGTGGCTCGACCAGGGCCCCCGGGCGCGGGACGACCTCGACCTGGTCCACGGCACCGCACCAGCGGCAGGTCACGTGCTCGACCGCCTCCGACACCACGCGGCGTTCGTCGACGACCGCGTTCCCCGCGAGGTCGACGTGGACGTACTCCTGCGCCCGGGTCGTCCGCACGACGTCGAAGCGGGTGAGGTTGCCGCACAGGGCGCAGCGCCAGCGGGTCTGTGGCCCGGGCAGGGACACGGCCATGCGGTCCTCCTCGTCGGGGGCACCGAGCGTAGGCCGACGCCCCGCGTGCGACGGACGGCGACGCGGTCGGCCCGGCGGCGTGCGGGCGTGGCGTCCCGGTTCTGTCGGTGGTCGCTCCTAGCGTCCCCCGGCGTGTGGACGCCCAGCCCGACCCGACCGCCCCGGCACGACCTGCTCGGGGTCCAGGCGACCTTCGACGAGCTCGGCCGGCCGCTCCGCGACACCACCTTCGTCGTCGTCGACCTCGAGACCACGGGCGGGTCCGCCGCCAGCTGCGAGATCACCGAGATCGGCGCGGTCAAGGTGCGGGGCGGCGAGGTGCTCGGCGAGTTCCAGACGCTCGTCCGTCCCCGCACGTCGATCCCGCCGTTCATCGCGGTCCTCACCGGCATCACCGACCTGATGGTCGCCGAGGCGCCCCGGCTCGACACCGCGCTGCCGGCGTTCCTCGAGTGGAGCCGCGACTGCGTCCTGGTCGCCCACAACGCGCCGTTCGACCTCGGCTTCCTGGCCGCCGGGTGTGAGCGGCTCGACATCCCGTGGCCCGCTCCGGAGTCCCTCGACACGGCGCGGCTCGCCCGCCGCGTGCTCACCCGCGACGAGGCGCCGAACTGCAAGCTCGCCTCGCTCGCCCGGCTCTTCCGCACGGCGACGACGCCCTGCCACCGCGCGCTGGCGGACGCCCGCGCCACGGTCGACGTCCTCCACGGGCTCATCGAGCGCCTGGGCAACTTGGGCGTCCACTCGCTGGAGGAGCTGCGCACCTTCTCCGCGATGGTCTCGCCGCAGCAGCGCCGCAAGCGCCACCTGGCCGACGCCCTGCCCTCCGCGCCGGGGGTGTACCTCTTCCGCGACGGCGGGGGGCGCGTGCTCTACGTGGGCAAGTCCAAGGACCTCCGCTCCCGGGTGCGCACCTACTTCGTGGCGAGCGAGCAGCGCACCCGCATGGCGGAGATGGTCGCGCTCGCCGAGCGCGTCGACCCCGTGGTGTGCGCGCACGGCCTGGAGGCCGAGGTGCGGGAGCTCCGGCTCATCGCGGAGCACGTGCCGAAGTACAACCGGCGGTCGCGCCACCCGGAGCGGGCGGTGTACCTCAAGCTCACCGCCGAGCGCTTCCCCCGGCTGTCCGTCGTCCGCAGGGTGCTGTCCGATGGCGCCACCTACCTCGGCCCGTTCCCCAGCACCGGCCGCGCAGAGCTCGCGATGGCGGCGTTGCACGAAGCCCTCCCCCTGCGGCAGTGCACCGGCCGGATCCCGGTGCGCAGCACCCGTCCGGCCTGCGTGCTCGCCCAGATGGGGCGCTGCGGCGCCCCGTGCGAGGGCCGCGAGGACGAGGAGGGCTACGCCGTGCACGTCCGGGCCGCCCGAGACGTCCTGACCGGCGACCCCGCGCGGGTCGTGGAGGCCCTGACGGCGCGCATCGAAACCCTGTCCGCCCGGCAGCGCTACGAGGACGCGGCGCTGGCCCGTGACCGCCTCGCCGCCCTCGTGCGCACGGCCGCCCGGACACAGCGGCTCACCGCCCTGACACGCCTCCCCCTGGTCGTGGCGGCCCGCCCCAGCGATGCCCCGCCCGGGGAATGCCGGGGAATGCCGGGGTGGGACCTGGCCGTCGTGAAGCACGGGCGGCTCACCGCGGCGGCGGCCGTCCCGCCCGGCGTGGCCCCCCGCCCCCACGTCGACGCGCTGCTCGCCAC
>JALYNB010000270.1 GCA_030773395.1 Actinomycetota bacterium | reverse complement strand
GTGAAGGGCCGCTTCGGCGCGCGGGGAGGGCGCGCTGGCGGGAGCCGTCGGTCCGGCGACGTCCCCGCCTGCCCCCACTGCGTCGTCAGCAGGCCCGAGGACGACCCCGGGAGGCTCGGCGCCCTGGTCCTGCCGGGCACCGCCCTCGGGGTGGCTGCCGGCGCCGGTGTCGCCGCGCAGCGGGGTGGCACCGTCCAGGACTGTGACGTCGAGCGGCCCCACCGTAGTGGTCGCCTCGGCGGCTGGGACGCCCTGGTCCGCGTCGGTGGTCGTCGGCTCGCTCGTCTGGGCCACAGTCGGGGAGGCGGTGGCGTCCCCGCCCGGCACCGTGGAAGGGGCCGCCTGTCCGGCGACGGAGGGCTGTGGCTCTGCCGTGGCCGGGGGCAGCGGTGCCCCGCCGAGGCCCGGTCCGACGCCGGCAACCGTTGCCTCCCCGGAGCCCTGCACCGGGCCCGCCACGGTCTGCGTGCCGGCGGCGCCGAGGGCGGCCCCCACCTGGGCGAGAAGTGCAGGGTCTCCGGCGGCAGCACCGGCGTGGCCATCGAGCGGCACGGCTCCCGGGTCGGCCGCGGGTACGGCGACGGCCTGTCCGGGCTCCGCCGGCGGCTCGCCCTCGCCCTGCTGGGCCTGCGCCGGCTCGTCTCGCGTCTCCACGGACGTCGCGCCCTCGTCCCGCACCTCGTCCGCACCGGCGGGACCCTGGTCGGACCCGCGGCGGAGCGCCGCTCGGTCCGCGCGGGCGGCCGCGTCCTCCTGGTGGCGCCGCCCGGCGGAACGCTCCGGGGCGCGCCGCTCCTCGGTGCGACGGTCGTCTGCCGCCCGGCGGTCAGCAGCGGCGCGGTCGGCGGTACGCCGGTCAGCAGCAGCACGATCCGCAGCAGCGCGCTCCTCGGCCGTCGGCCGGACGTCCTGGCGCGACTCCCGGTGTGCCTGGCGCGCGAGCCGACGCGGCGTCTCGAGCGACTCCGGGCGGGCGTCAGGGGACGCCGACCGGTCACCGGCTGCACCGAGCAGCGCGGAGAACTCGTCGCCCGGCGTCGAACTGGGACGGCGACCCGGCACGGAGGGGCTCGTCGGCGCCGACGGTCCGGTCAGCGCGGGGGCCAGGCGAGCGGTCACGAGCGTCCTCCGAGGGTCGTGTAGCGGTCGAGCACCTTCGACACGTAGGCCTGCGTCTCGGCGTACGGCGGGATGCCGCCGTGCTTGCGGACGGCACCGGGGCCGGCGTTGTACGCGGCGAGGGCGAGGTCGGCGCGGCCGTCGAACTTCTGCAGGTTCTCGGCCAGGTAGCGGGCGGCGCCGAGCGCGGCCTGCTGCGGGTCGCCCGGGTCGACGCCGAGACCCCGGGCAGTCGCCGGCATCATCTGCATGAGGCCGCGCGCACCCGCGCGGGACACGGCGGCGGCGTTGAAGCCCGACTCCGTCCACGCGACGGAGGCGAGCAGGCGGGCGTCGATCCCCGTCGCCTGCGCCGCGGCGGTGAACGCGGGGACGAAGCGCTGCGCCGCTGCGGGCAGCCGGGACGCCCACGCCGTGTCGCCGGGCAGGCCGGCCGCACCGAGCGCCGCCGGTGCGGCGGGGGCCGCGCCAGTGCTCGGCAGCACGCGGCGGATCGCCGCCGCCTTGGACAGGTCGACGTCCTGGATCTTCACGACGTCGCCCGTGCGCGGGGCGGCCAGCCACTTGCCGTTGCCGAGGTACAGGCCGATGTGGTCGATGCCCGCGCGGGAGCGCGAGTTGTCGAACGCAACGATGTCGCCGGGGCGCGCGTCGGCGGGGCTGACCGCGACGCCCGCGCGGGCCTGGTCCTTCGACACGCGCGGCAGCGTGACGCCGTGCTGCTTGAACACGTACTGCAGAAGGCCGGAGCAGTCGAAGCCCTTCGGCGTCGTTCCCCCCCACAGGTAGGGGACGCCGAGGTGCTCCTTCGCGGAGGCGATGACGCGTTCGGCAAGGTCGCTCGAGCCCCTGCCGCCGGCGGCGCCCGCCGCGCCCGCGCCCGCGAGCCCGCCGGTGGCGGCCGAGGAGCCGAGCAGCTTCTGCAGCTCGCCGGTGAAGTCGCCGGCCGCCGCCGTCCCCGCCGTCTCGGTCGTCGCGCTCGACGCCGTCGTCGAGGACGTGGTGAGCAGGGGGGTCGAAGCAACCGGGCCGCGGAGCTCGGCGAGCCGTGAGGTGATCTCGGCGACGCGGGCCTGGACTGCTTCGACACTCACTACGGCCTCCGGCGTGCGGCGAGGTCGTCCAGCATCCGCTGGACACCTGTGTGGCGGACGGCTTCGAGCTCCGCCCGCTGGCGGTCGACTGCTTCGGTGAGCACCGACGTACGGCGGCTCGCGGCACTCCAGGCGCCCACGGCCTCGCGACGGTGCACTTCCTTCTCGGCAACTTCGCGCGTGGCCTGAGTGCTCGCGACGGCGAGGCGTGAGCGCACCTCGGCGGCCGCGATCAGCGCCCCGGTGCTCCCCCCGGGCAGCATGTTCGCCTCGAGCTGGGCGAGGCGCTCGACGGCCGCCTGCTCCGCGTCGGCCCGCGCCTGGGTGGCGGCCGCGACCGCGTTGCGGGCGCCGGCCTCCCGCAGCTCGGCGACCCGGCGGACCGTCTGCAGTCCGCTGCGTCGCCTCATGCGAGCACCTGGCGCAGCTGCTGCCACGCCTCGGCGGCCGGGGTCACCTCGTCGACCGGCTGGCGCAGGAAGGCGTGAATGGCGTCGCGGCGCACGAGGGACTCGTCGACGTCCGGGCTGGTGCCGGGCACGTAGGCGCCGATCTCGATGAGGTCCTTGGCCTCCGCTCCCGCGGCCATGACGCGGCGCAGGTGCGCCGACATCGCGCGCTGCTCCGGCGTGCTGACCTTGCCGGCGAGACGCGAGACGCTCTCGAGCACGTCGATGGTCGGGAAGTGGCCGGCCGCGGCGAGCTTGCGGCTGAGCACCACGTGGCCGTCGAGGATGCCTCGCGCGTTGTCGGCGACGGGGTCGTTCATGTCGTCGCCCTCGACGAGCACGGTGTAGAGCGCGGTGATGGTGCCGCGCTCGCCCGGCCCGGCGCGCTCGAGCAGCCGAGGCAGCTCGGCGAACACGCTCGGCGGGTAGCCGCGGGTCGCGGGCGGCTCGCCCGCGGCGAGGCCGATCTCGCGGCGGGCCATGGCGAACCGGGTGAGGGAGTCGACGAGCAGGAGCACGTCGAGACCCTGGTCGCGGTACCACTCGGCGATCCGCGTGGCCGTGTACGCCGCGCGCAGGCGCGGCAGCGGCGGCTCGTCGGAGGTCGCGACGACGGTGACGACGCGCTCCCGGGCGGTCTGACCCAGGTCGTCCTCGAGGAACTCGCGGACCTCCCGTCCGCGCTCGCCGACGAGGCCGACGACGACGACGTCCGCCTGCGTGCCGCGGGCGAGCATGCCGAGCAGCGTGGACTTGCCGACGCCGGAGCCGGCGAAGATGCCGATGCGCTGGCCGCGGCCGCAGGGGGTCATCGTGTCGAGCGCGCGCACGCCGAGCGGCAGCGGCTGCAGGATGCGCTGGCGGCGCAGCGGGTGCGGCGCGGGCGCGTCGAGCGAGACGAGCTCACCGGCCAGCGGCGGGCCGTCGTCGATCGGCCGGCCCAGTGCGTCGAGCACGCGCCCGGCGAGGTCGGGCCCGACGCGCATCTGCAGCCCCCGGCCCGAGACCTCGACGCGGGCACCGGGGCCCACGCCGTTCAGCTCGCCGTACGGCGCCAGCAGGAGCGAGTCCTCCTTCACCGCGACGACCTGCGCGGGCACCCAACCCTCGCCGGAGCGGATCCGCACGGTGTCGCCGAGGGAGGCGCGCAGCCCGCGGGCCTCGGCCTCGAGCCCGACGATCCCGCTGAGGCGCCCGCTGGCCTGCAGGGGGGCGACGTGGGCGAGCCGCTCCGCGACGCTCGTCACGAGTGGGCCTCCCCTGCGTCGTCGTCCGCGGGCAGGCCGAGGGCCTCGCCCGCTGCGCGCAGGGCGGCGGCGACGGTGAGGTCGGCGAAGCCGGCGTCGGTGATGACGACCGCGTCGCCGGCGGGCAGGCGGGCGTCGGCGAGCACGGTGGTGCCGAGTCGGCCCCGGCCCTCCGCCCACTCCGCGATGACCGCGTGGTCGTGGCGGGAGACCGCGATGCGCGTGGTGGGGCTCGGCAGGAGCGCGGTCATGCCGGCCTGCAGCCGGGCCAGCAGGGTGCGTCCGCCGTCGCTGAGCTCCCGGCGCAGCACCCACTCCGCAATCTCCAGGGCCGCGCGGACGATGGTCTCCGCCGTGGCGTCGACCTCCGCCTGCCGCCGGCCCTCGACCGTGTCGGCGAGCCGCTCGAGCGCGGCAGCGCCGCGCAGCGCCGCGTCCTGCCCCGCGGCCAGCGTCTCCTCGACGCCGGCCCGGTAGCCGGCGGCGCGTGCCGCGGTCGCGGTCTCCTGCAGCTCCGCCAGCCGCTCCGCGTCCAGACGGGCCTTCTGCTCGGCCTCGGCCGCCCGCTGCACCGCGCTGGGCACGGCGACGACGTTGGCGTTCTTGAGCACCCGCCGTGCCCGGCTGGCGCCGGTGACGGTGGACGCCGTACCGGCCGCGGACAGGCTGGCGGCCCACGCCGGCGCGGAGACGGAGCGCAGGTCGACCGCGCCTGGGTCAGCCGCCGAGCGGTTCGTCGGAGGGGCGTCAGCCACCGAACTCCTCCGACTCCTCGTCGCTCTCGCGGGTCAGCTCGATGACGCCCTGCTCCTCGAGGGCACGGGCCTGCGCCACGACCTTGCGGCGGGCCTCCGAGACCTCGTGGCCCTTCGCGCTCTTGAGGACGTCGATCTCCTCCTGCAGCGTGACGCGGCCGCGCTCGGAGAGGTTGCCGAGAACGCGCGCCCTCGTCTCGTCGTCCGCGCCGTGCAGCGCGAGCGCCAGGTCGCGGGTCTCGACGGCCTTGAGCAGGTGCTGCATCGCGCGGGCCTCGAGCGAGATGGCGTCGTCGAAGGTGAACAGCGCGGCGCGTACGGCCTCGGCGAGCTGCGGTGCCGACAGGGCGACCGACTGGAGCATCGCGCGCTCCTGCTCGACCGGCGCGTAGGTGAGCATCTGCGCCAGCACCTGCGGGCCGGCGAGGCGCTGCACGTCGACGGAGAGCACGTCACCGAGCCGGGCCCGCAGACCTGCCTCGACCTCCTCCACCGTCTCGGGGTGGACGACGTCCAGCCCGGCGACACGGGCGGCCACCTGGGCGCGCAGTTCGGCGGGGAGCCGGGTGAGCAGCTTGACCGCGGCGCGCGGCTCGACGTGGGCCAGCGCGAGGGCGACGGCACCCGCGGGCTCACTGGCGAGCGCCTGGGCCGCGGTCTTCGGGTCGGCCTCGGCGAGCCACGTGAACGGCTTCTCCGAGTCGAGCTCGAAGGCGGCGATCTCACCTCGGTCGACGCCGAGGGCGGCGACGAGCAGGTCACGGGCGTACTGCTTGCCCGGCGGCGGGAGGGTGTTGAGGCCGCCGAGGCCCTTGGCGAGCTCCTTGAAGGTCTCGCGGATCTCCTCCGGGCTGACGGGCCCGAGGGCGGCGATCTCGGAGGCGATCTCCCGGACGTGCCCTTCGGCGAGCCCGGCGAGGATGGGGTGGGCGCGCTCCTGACCCATGGCGACGATCGCGATGGCGGCCTTGCGGACTCCGGTGCGAGGACGCACCGCGACAGCAGCAGTCACTTCTTCTTCCCACTCTCTGCCGGCTCGGCGAGCCAGCCACGGATCAGGGCAGTGACCTCATCGGGACGGTTCTCGACGAGGTTGAGCACCTGCGTCTCGTCGAAGTCGTCGCGAGGGGCGGCCTCCAGCGCCGCGGGGGTGGCGGCGGCCTCGAGGGCCTGCGGGGCCAGGTCGACCGGCTCGTCGGCGGGCTCGAGGGCGGCGACGGGGAGCTCGTCGACCTTGCCGCGCCGCACGGCCCGGAGGAAGACCGCGGCGATGGCCAGGAGGACCGTGGCCGCGACGCCGGTGCCGAGCGGGCCCGACCAGTCGGTGGTGGCGACCTCGGCGGGTGCCTCGTCGGCCGTCTGGAACGGCACGGCGGCAAGGGAGATCGTGTCGCCGCGGGCCGCGTCGACACCCACCGCGTTGCTGACGAGCTCGGTGAGGACGGCGTCCGTGGGGAGGCCGACCGCGTTCTCGTCGACCATCACGGCGACGGACAGGCGCTTGAGCGCGCCGGGGGCCTGCGTCTCGCGCTGGACCTCGCGGCTGACGCCGAACTCCTCGCTGCCCTCCTCCTTGCCGTACGTCGACGTGCCGTCGGCGGCGGCCTCGGGGTCGAGCGGGTCGGGGACGCTGACGACGCCGCCCGGGGCCATGCCCTCGGCCTCGTAGCTCTCCTTCGCGGTCGTCCGGCGCAGGACGGTGGTCTGCTGCGGGTCGAACTTCTCGGACTCGGTGCTGCGCTCGGCGGTGTCGAGCTCGGCGTTGACACGGACGACCGCGCGGTTCGGGCCCAGCACGCTGGCGAGCATCGTGTCGGCGCGGGCGGCCGCGGCGTCCTCGACGGACTGCTCCGCCTCGAGCTGCGAGCTGCTGAGGCCCGCCGCGTTGTCGCTGGAGAGCAGGCGGCCCTTCGTGTCGCTGACCGTGACGGCCTCGGGCTCGAGGTTCGGCACGCCGGAGGCGACGAGCCGCTGCACGGCCTCCACGGAGTCGTTCGGCAGCGTGCCGGTCGTGTCGAGCAGGACGCTCGCCTGCACGGGCTTCTGCTCGTCGGTGTAGAGCTCCTCCTCCGGGACCGCGAGGTGGACGGTTGCGTTGCGGACGTCCTTCATCTCGCCCAGCGTCTGAGAGAGCTCGCCCTCCAGGGCCCGCTGGTAGGCGACCTCCTGCTGGAAAGACGAGGACGTCATGCCCTGCGCGTCGAGCAGCTCGTAGCCCTCGGTGGAGCCCTCGGGGAGCCCGGCCGCGGCAACCGCGATGCGCTGGGCCTGCAGGTCGGCGGAGGGGACGAGGATCGTCGCGCCGCCGGCGGCCAGCTGGTAGGGGATGCCCTCGCCCTCGAGGTGCTCGGTGACGGCGGCCGCGTCGGCCGGGTCGAGCCCGGCGAGCAGCACGTCGTACGACGGTGCGGTCACCCACCGCAGGAACGCGCCCGCGGCGATGGCGCCGACGACGGTGAGGAGACCGATGATGACCAGCTGAGCGGTGGTGAAGGCCGCGAGCTTCGCCTTGACCCCCGCAACGGACTTCTGCACGTCGATGGCCATCAGAGCTGCATCCTCATGATCTCTTGGTAGGACTCGATCGCCTTGTTGCGCAGGGCGACGGTGAGCTGGACGCCGAGAGAGGCCTTCGCGGCCGCGGTGGTGTAGTCGTGGATGTCAGTGAGCTGGCCGGTGGCGAGCAGGCCCGCCTTGGTGCTCGCGTCCGCCTGCATCCCCTCGACGCTCTGGATGCCCTTTGCGAGCATCTCGCCGAAGCCGTCGCCGGTCTTCGTCGTACCGAGTGAGGGGGCGGCGAACTTGACCGCTCCGACGGAACTGACGTCGTCGATCCCCAGAACAGCCATCAGCGGCCCTTACCGATCGTGAGGGCGGACTGATACGTGTCGCGCGCCTGCTGCATCATGGACAAGTTCGCCTGGTAGAGGCGCTGGGAGACGACCATGTGGGTCATCTCCTCGGAGAGGTCGACCTGCGGGCGGGTGACGTAGCCCTCGGCGTCCGCGAGCGGGTTGTCGGGGTCGTAGACCATCTGCGGCTCGCCGCCCTTGAGCTCGACCCCGGCGACCTTCACGCCGTCGGTGCCGGGGCGGGCCTGCGCGACCACGAGCCGGGCCCGGAAGGGCTCCTCGCCGCCGCGCCGCACCGTGTTGAGGTTCGCGATGTTGTCGGAGACCGCGTCCAGCCAGGTGCGGCCGAGCGTGACGCCCGTGCCCGCGGTGTCGATCGCGTCGAACATGCCCATGTCAGCGTCCCTCGATCGCGGTGCGGAGGAGGCCGAGCTTGTGGTTGGCCGCCTCGACGAGCGCCTGGTAGGTCAGGCCGGTCTTCATCTGGTCCTGCACCTCGTCCTCGATGCGGACGCTGTTGCCGTCGATCCGCGCGGCGTAGCCCGAGTCGCGCACGGCGGTGCCGGCCTCCTGCGGCCGCCCCGCCTTCAGCGCGGACGCCAGCGACGCCTCGAAGTCGACCCGCTTGGCCCGGTACCCCGGCGTCATCGCGTTGGCGATGTTGTCGGCGGTGACCTTCTGGCGCATCGCCGTGCCGTCGAGCGCGTGCTCGACCGCGGACTGCACCCGGTCGGTGAAGAGGGTCATGAGGTCCCCATCGAGGTGAGGCGGGATACGGGCTGCGAAACGCAGAAAGGGAAGCGACCCGCCGCGCCGGCCTCGTTGTGAGGCGGTGCGGGGCCCTTCCCTGGGGTGCGCCCCGAGCCCGGTCCGTGGGCTCGTGCTGTGTTGCGGTGACAGGAGAGTTCTCGGCGGCGGTGTCCGTTCCTTTAGCCCGGCCAGGGCATCCACAGCGCGGGCCAGGACTCGATGCGACGCTGGTCAGCGCTCCCCCCTGAGCCCGCAAGCACGACAGCGCCCCCCACAACTGGTCGTGTGGGGGGCGCTGTGGTTCTGCTCAGCCCTGCCGGTAGCGCAGCTCCCGGTCCGTGGCTGCCTTGCGCTGCTCGGCGCGCCGGGCCAGCCGCTCACTCTCGGCGAGCAGCGTCCGGGCGCGGAACTCCAGGTCGGGCGGGAGCGGCCCGTCCGCCCGAAGCGGGATGTCCGGGAGCTCCACGTCCTCGCCGGACTCGATGACGTTCGCCAGGCGCCGCGTTCGCTCCTCCAGGGCCCGGAGGAGGACGGGCCAGGACAGGGTCTCGCCCTGAGCCTTGGTGCTCGACCGCGGCGGCCGGCGCGGTGGGAGGGCGAGCGGGTCCTGCTGGCCGGCGCGAACCGCGCTCTCGACCGGCTCGACGCCCATCGTCACGCGGACACGGGCGCCACGCCGAGGACGCCTTCCTTCCAGGCGTCGGCGAGCTCGCTGAGCACGGACAGGGCCTCCTTCGTGACCTCGACCTCGCGCTCCCCCGTGCACCGCAGAAGGCAGGCGTAACACCAGGTGTAGAGCTGCCAGAGGTTCGCAGCGAGGTCGCCGCTAACCTCGTGGTTCAGGCTCTCGCGCAGTTCGAGGACGATGCGCTGCGCCTTGAGCACGCGCGGGACTGCCTCCTGCCACTGGCCGCCCTCTTGCATGTGGACGGCGCTGCGCAGGGCTCCGACCGCCCCGTCGTAGAGCATCCCCGTGAGCTGGGCCGGGGTCGCCGTCGCGACCTTGTCGGCGAGGTACTGGTTCGCGAGCTGCTGCCGCATCTGTCCTCCGGGATGTCCGAGCTCTGTCAGTGGTTCCGGGCGGCGGCACTGCGCGTGACCGGCCTGCGCGTGCCCGTCAGGAGAGTCCGGCGATCTGTCCGGACAACCAGGTGCTTTGGCTCCGCAACGACGACATGGCGGTGTCGAGAGCGCTGTACTGCCGCCGGAGCCGGTTCTCGATCGCCTCGAGCCTGTCGTCCCAGGCGTCGACCTGCTTCTGCAGCTGGGCCGCCCTATCGGCAGCCCCCTTCTTCGACGCGCCGACGACACCCGTGGAGCTGGTCGCCTGGGTGACCACCTTCTCCAACTCACCCGCGATCGCGTCGACGAACGCCTTCGTCTCGACGGGCTTGTCCCGCAGTGCCGCCGCGAAGGCGGTGCTGTCGAAGGCGTAGGTGCCGTCCCTCTGCATCGAGATGCCGAGGTTCGTCGTCGTGTACGCCGTGCCGCTCGTGGTCGTGGTAGCGCCACCCAACGTGATGCCGCTCGCCCCCCTGGCCGCGGTGCTGAGCGCGCCGGTGAGCTCGCGGGCGAGACCTCTGGCCCCCCCATCGCCGGTGAGCGGCCCCGCCTTCTTGGCCGCCTGGTCGTACTTGACGCCGGTGGCGATCTGCTTCAGCACGCTGTTGAGGGAGTCGACGAGCGCCTTGCCCGCCGCCAGGCCGGCCGCCGGGTCGGGGGTCACGGTCACCGTGGACTGGCCACCGGCGTCGACCAGCGTGATGGTGGCCCCTGGGACGAGGTCGGTGACCGTGTTCGTGGGGCGCGACACCGGGATGCCGTCGAAGGTGAACGAGGCGTTGGCCGCCGACACGCTGCCGGCCAGCGGGTCCTTGGAGTCCGCACTGGTGTCGACCGGGTCGGTGAGGCTCTGTTGCGCGAGCACCCCTGTGTAGGTCGACGTCAACGTGACGTTGCTGTCGCTGCCGGTCTTCGTCCCGGTGAATACCAGCCGGTAGTTGGGGGTGGACGCGCCATCGCTGACAACCACGGCTGAGAGGCCGCCGGCGGCTGCGTTCACCTTTGCGGCGACGTCCGCCAGTTTGGTATCGGCGCCAGTGCTGACCGTGGTCAAGGACGCCGTCCCGACTCTCAGGGCACCCGAGAGGGTGATCGTGCCGGTGCCGCCCCCCGGAAGAGGGACCGACAGCGTGGCGTTCGTCGCTGAGCCGTTGGCGAGCGTGACCGTCACGGGCTCGCCCGCGCCGACCCGC
The DNA here is from genome assembly GCA_030773395.1 of Actinomycetota bacterium. Classification (GTDB taxonomy): domain Bacteria; phylum Actinomycetota; class Actinomycetes; order JALYNB01; family JALYNB01; genus JALYNB01. Next base: position 5,711 of record JALYNB010000270.1, on the reverse strand, counting down.
ACCTTTGCCTCATTGCCCGAGACCGACATGACCTCGACCTTGTACGTGCCGTTGGGCAGGCCGGTGGCGGCCATGGACGAGGCGCCGATCGTGGCCTTCCCGTCGTGGAAGGCCAGCTGACCGGCCCCGGCCGTTGTCGAGGACGTCTTCGGGGACGTCAGCCGCTGGGCGGACGCGAGCGCGGTCACGGTCAGCCCGTGGACTCCAGCGACCTGCGGTGACCCAGTCACGATCGCGACGGACGGCGTGCTGGAGGTCGCCGTGGTCGCGCTCAGGCCCCCGGCCTTCAGCTTGTCGATGGCGCTCTTTAGAGCGGTGAGCTGGGTCTCGACCCCGGTCCACGCCGTCCCGCGGGCGAGGACGGCCTGCCGCTGGGTGCTGAGCCGGGTCTGGGACTGCTTCTCGATCGAGATCAGAGAGCTGATGATGCTCGAGGTGTCCAGCCCGGAACCGAGCCCGTCGATGCTGGCGGCCATTAGCGGTCCTCCTCAACCGGGGAATGGGGACAGGCGGCGGTCCGGGGTGTGCCCCGACCGCCGCCGTCGCCGGTGTGCTGCTCGTCGTTGTCAGCCGCGGAGCAGGCTGAGCACGTTCTGCGAGCTGCTGTTCGCCTGGGCCAGCATCGCGGTGCCGGCCTGCACCAGGACCTGGTTCTTCGTGAACGCGGTCATCTCCTTGGCCATGTCGGTGTCACGGATGCGGGACTCCGACGCGGCGAGGTTCTCCGACGTCACCGACAGGTTGTTGATGGTGTGCTCGAGGCGGTTCTGCACCGCGCCGAGGTCGCCGCGGTGGGTAGACACGGCCTTGATGGCACTGTCGATCTTCGTGATGGCGGCCTCCGCCTCTGCCGCCGTCGTCCAGGTCACGTTGGTTACAGCGACGTCAGTCAGAGCACCACCGGTACCGGTGCCCATGTTCTTCAGCGTCACCCCGAGTTCCTCGTCGGCGTTCGCCCCCACCTGGAAGGTGACGGCCCCGGCCGTACCGGCGGTCCCGTTGAGCAGCTTGATGCCGTTGAACTGGGTGTTCGACGCGATCTTGTCGATCTGCTCGGTCAGCTGCTTCGCCTCCGCGCTGGCGGCGGCGATCGACTCGGCGCTGTTGGTGCCGTTCGACGCCTGGACCGCCAGGTCGCGCATCCGCTGCAGCATGGAGTGGACCTCCGTGAGAGCCCCCTCCGTGGTCTGCACCATGCTGACGGCGTCCTGCGCGTTCCGGGTCGCCACCTTGAGGCCGTTCACCTGGCCGCGCAGGGACTCACTGATGACGAGGCCGGCGGCGTCATCCGCGGCTCGGTTGATGCGGAACCCGGAGGACAGCTTCTCCAGGCTCTTCGACATCTGGGAGTCCGAGGCGGACAGCGACCGGTAGGCCGTCATCGCCGCGGCGTTGTTGTTAATGCGGAGACCCATCGTTGTTACTCCTTCAAGTAGTCACCCAAGACCGGACATCCGTGCCGGCGGGAGTGGTGCGAGCGGCCCTCCTGGTAGAAGGCGACCGTGTGCGTGTCCGCGGCGGGGTGCCGCGGCAGGACTAGCGGAGGAAGCTGGCGAGCGAGGGCAGATCGCCCTTCGCGATGGCGCTAAGAGACGCCTGGTAACCGGTGGCGGCGGCGTTGAGCTGCATCATGGCTTCGGCCAGGTCCACGTCCTCGACCTGGCTGCGCTGGCTGCGCACCTGCTCGAGGACGCTGCGACCGAGCTCGGTGGCCGCGTCGACACGGTTCTGCATGGCGCCGACCTCGCCGAGGGTCGCGGTCAGCGCATCGAAGTGGGCACCGACGGCCGTCTGGCCCGAGATGATCCCGGCGACGTCGCCGGACTCGATGCTGGCCGCGAGGTCGTCGAGGAGTCCGAAGACCTCGCCGAAGGCCCTCTTTCCGTCGATTGCGACGTCCATGGTCACCGCGGGGCTGACCTGGCGGCGGACCGGTGGGGTGGTGTCGCTGGTCCACTGCCACGTGCCGTCCACCTGCACGACGGCCCGTGGCTGGTGGCCCCCGAACACCGCCCGCCCCATGTACTGGGTGTTGGCGACGTCCGCGATCTGGTCGCGGATCTGCTGGATCTCCTGGGCGATGGCCTTGCGCTCACCGGGCCCCAGCGCGCCGTTCCGTGCGCTGATCGCCAGGTCGTTGACCCTGGACACCAGCGACGTCGCCGACTGCAGCGCCGCGTCCGCCGCACCGAGGATGGCGCTGGCGTCGTCCGCGGTGCGCTGGTAGGCAGCCCAGTCGGTTTCCTGGCCACGAAGCCGCAGGCCCGTGGTGGCACCGACCGGGTCGTCGGAGAGCTTGGTGATGCGCTGCCCCGTGGCCACCTGCCCCTGCAGGGTCTGCACCCGGGCCAGGCTTGCCCCGAGCCCCGTCTGCATGCGGGTGTAGAGCGTGTGCGTCGGTACTCGCATGCTCATCGGCCGGCCCCCATCCCATTGATCAGCGTGTTGAGCATCTCGTCGGCGATGCTGATGACCCGGGCGGCCGCGTCGTAGGAGTGCTGGAACTTGACCAGCTCGATCATCTCCTCGTCGATGGACACCCCGTTCGCCGACTCGCGCTGGGCCCGGAGCGAGGTCACCGAGATCTCGGTGGTCTCGGCCGCCGCGAGCGCGGCCGAGGCCCCGCTCGCGAGCGTCGACGTGACGCGGTTGAGCCACTCCGCGGGCGTGCTGGTGACCGTGACCTCCCGGCCGCCGACCGTCTGCGCCAGGCCGATCCCGGTGCGCCGGAGGTCGGCGAGCTTCAGCGCGTTCTCACCGTTGAGCGGGCTGAACGTGGTCGCCTCGCCGCTGCCTGGCTCCCCGACGACCGCGACGGCGAGCCGGTCGACGGTGAGCGAGGGATCCAGCCGCAGGTTCGCGGCCGTGATCACATCGGGCGTCGGGTGGCCGGCGAAGAACGATTGTCCCGACCTGCCGTCGGCGTAGTAGCCGGCGCGGTGCACCTCGTTGACGCCCTGGGCGACCGCCTCGGCGACGTCGTCGAGCTGCGCCTCGATCGTGCGGAGGTCCTTGGCGAGGACCTCGAGCCGCGCCCCGATCTGCCCGCCGGGCTTGACGGGCTGGCCCTGCATGAGCAGGGCCAGCTCGATGCTGCCCTCGGGCCTCTTCAGCTCGACGGGGATGGCGGTCGCCCCCTGCACGAGGATGAGGCCACCAACGCGGACGTCGATGGCGCCGTCCTCCTGCTGCCGCACGGTCGCGCCGGTCAGCCGGGACAGGTCGTCGATGAGCAGGTCGCGCCGGTCGAGCAGGTCGTTGGGTGACTGCCCGCCGTTGAGGGCGGCGACGATGTGCTTGTTGAGGTTCGCCACCTCCGCGGCCAGGTCGTTGACCTGCGTGGCCTCGGCCCCCGCCTGCGCGCTCGCGTCGGAGCGGATGCGGTCGAGGGTCGAGGCGGCTTCGTTGAGCCCGTTGGCGAAGGACTGCGCCTGCTCGAGCACGATCTGGCGCGCGGCCGGGGTGCTGGGGCTGAGTGCCAGCTGGTCGAACGCAGCGAACATCTTGCTGAGCGACTCCGAGACACCGGAGCCGTACACCCCCAGGATCCCCTGGGCCCGGTCGAGCACCTCGGCGCGCACCTGCGCCGCGCCGGCGGCGCCCTCCTCGGCCCGCACGGCGAGGTCGCCCAGCACGTCGCGCATGCGCTCGATGCTGAGCACCTCGACGCCGGTGCCCCGGTGGCCCGTGCCCGGGACGCCGTCGATCCCCTGCGTGGGGACGGTGGCGCCGGTCGTGACCCGCTGCCGGGTGTAGCCGGGGCTCGTGCTGTTGGCCGCGTTGTGGGCCGCGGTCTCCACGGCGCGCTGCGCGGCGGTGAGCGCGCTGGCGCCCGTCTTGAGGATGTTGAAGCTCATCCGATCGCGTCCTTACAGTGTGGCCCGGACGCGCGGCGAGGTCGCCGTCCGGGTCGTCGCGGAGTCGGGGCCGTAGGTCAGGAGGGGGGTCTCGCTGACCGCACCGTCGACCCGATCGAGCAGGTCGCTGACGGCCGAGGAACCGACCTCGGCGAGCCGACGAGCGGCAGCCAGGCCGTTGGTCACCTGAGAGGCGAGCGCCACGAGGGCCACCCGCTGCTCGTTTAGCACCGTCCCCCAGGGCTCGGGGGCCGTCTCCGCGAGCTGGCTCAGCGCCAGTGACTCGTCGACGTCCCCGCCGTCCGTCACGTCGCGCAGAAGCAGGGCGCGCTCCAGCTCGACGTGACGGACGGCGTCCACCGCGCGCTCGACTTCCTCCGACGCCCAGCCCAGGAAACGGGGGTCGCCCGCCGCCAGCAGATGCCGCAACTCCGTGATTTTGAAGACGAGCAGCTCGAGCAGTAGGCGCTCGCGCTGCAGGAGCGTCGCGATGGCTTCCATGGTGTTTGCTCTCCCTTCCGAGAGAGTGCATCGGACGGAGGACTCCGCTTGTGAGCGGCTGTCCGGATTTCGTCCTCAGCACCTCGAGCTGACCCTTGGACGGCCTCGTCTATGCCGGGGGCCCGGGCTTCGCCGGGCGGAGTACGACGTTCGCGGGCGGGCTGGCAGCGAGCGGGCGGGGCAGCCCCACCGGCGAGGCCGGCCGGAGCACGGCCTCGAGGTTCGCCTGCGTGAGCGCCTCGTGCACCTCCTCGCGGTGCACCTGCAGGTCCCGGGGCGCCTCCACACCGATCCGGACCGTGTCGCCTTTGACGTCCAGCACAGTGACGACGACGTCGTCGCCGATCATGATGCGTTGGTCCTTGCGCCGTGTGAGCACGAGCACGTCACGGCCCTCCTCGGGCGTCCGAGGAGGGTCAGGCGGCGGCGGCGGAGACCAGGGGCTTCTTTGTCGGCATGCCCGACTCAGCCAGCACGATCTGCGCGCCCACGAGGGTCTTCGTGTTGATGACCACCGGCCCGAGGAGGTTGGCCGTCGCGTCGGTCGGCTGCTCGGGCACGGTGATGAAGACGAGCACCAGCGCGTCCTCAGCGCTCTCGAGCTTGATGCCGGCGGCGTCCGCGTCGCTCATCTCGAACGTGTAGTCCGGGAAGAAGACCTCGGGCGGGGCCACGAGGAAGCGGATGTTCGGCTCGTCGATCGAGACGAGGAGCGAGTAGGGCATCTCAGGGTCCTCGACCCACTTCTGCAGGGCGAAGCGCTGCAGCTCCGGGAACCCCGGCAGGCCGGCGGGGAAGGACAGCTGCTTGACCTCGTCGGTGGTGGTGTCGGTCACGAGACCCCTCCTTGGATACAGGGTGGCAGTGGCAGAGAGTGCTACCGCGGTTACAACATTGCCCACCGTACACGCCATCAAACGCGCCGTGACAAGAGGTATCGCTATGCGCGAACAGTCTGTCGCCCTCTGCTACCTCTGCTACACGCGCGCCTGCGGTCAGACGGTGGGCTCACCCGCGCGCAGCACCTGCGCCAGCACCCCCCTGGGCGCCCAGCGGCTCGAGCTCGGTCACGAGCTCGCCCGCGTACGTGTCGCCGTGCGCCGCCAGCTCCCCCTCCTGCCCGGCCGCGAGCTCCAGCAGCAGCGCCGCGCCCACTCACCCGGCCTGCCCGGCCATGGCCCGGGCGAGCGCCTCGACGGCCTCGCCCCGCTGCCCCGCGACCGCGGCGACCAGGCTCCGCAGCTCGTGCACCTGTCCGGGGTCGTACGTGCGCCCGCCGGGGCCCACCAGCGCGTCCTCGCCGCGCAGCGCGGGCAGCGCCTCCGCGGCGCGGCCGAGCTGAGTGAGCGCGGG
>JALYNB010000269.1 GCA_030773395.1 Actinomycetota bacterium | reverse complement strand
GTCCGGCGTCGGGGACGAGCCCGTCGCCGGCGGCGGAGGCCCGGCCACGCGCTTCGTCGCCCCGGGCGGCAGCGGTTCGGGCGACGGCCGCAGCTGGGCCGACGCCGCCGACCTCGGCGACCTGCCGCGGCTGGTTACCGAGCTCGAGGCGGGCGGCACGGTTCTGGTGCTTGGCGATGCCGGGCCGTACCAGGTCGAGAAGCGGATCAACCTGCGCTCCGGCGGCGCCGAGGGGCGGCCCGTGGTCATCCAGGGCGTCGACTCCGACGGCGGGCCCGGCGCCCGGCCCGTGCTACAGGGCAGCCGCACGTCGCCGTACGACCCCGACGGGGAGACCGGCCGGGAGGTGTTCCGCCTGCTCGGCGGCGCCTCCGACCTCGTGTTCACGAACCTGGAGTTCCGCGACCAGGGGATCGCCTTCAACGCCGCAGGCGACGTCCGCGACGTCACCATCAGCGACGTCAGCGCGGTCAACGTGCGGCGGTTCTTCGAGAACTACCGCGCGGACGACGAGGACAGTGCGGACGTCACCGGCCTCACCGTGCGCGACGTGACGATCGAGGGGTTCTCGAAGGGCGCCGTGCGCCTGCAGAACGACAGCTCCGACATCCTGCTCGAGGACGTCGTCGGCGACTCCCAGCGCCAGGACAAGGACGACTTCGCGATGGGCGTCCACCTCGACGACACCGCCCACGACATCACGCTCCGCCGGGTGACGATGCGCAACGCCCACGACAGCCTGCACGAGTACTGGAACGGCGACGGCTTCGCCAGCGAGCGCGGCAACTACGACATCCGCTTCGAGGACACCCTCGCCACCGGCAACACCGACGGTGGCTACGACCTCAAGTCCAGTCGCACCACGCTCGTGCGCGCCCGCGCCGAGGACAACAAGCGCAACTTCCGCCTCTGGGGCACCGACGTGACCGCGACCGACTGCGTCGGCCTCGACCCCAACAGGCGCGGCGGCTCCAGCTCCCAGACCCAGGTCTGGGTCGGCAAGGACGCCGAGATCACGCTCACCGGCTGCACGCTCACCGACGACAGCCCCGACACGATCGTGTTCGACCTGGCCGAGGACGCGTCGCTGACCGTGGAGGACAGCCGGGTCGAGCACTCCTCCGAGGCCCGGCTGGAGCGGACGGAGAGCGGCGCCGACCTCACGGTGACCGGAGCGCGCTGAGGCCTCCCGCCGCCCCCCGGACCTCGGCCCGGGGGGCCAGGGCGCGCCCGCCCGCGGGCACGTCGTCCACGACCACGGCCCCGGGCCCGATCAGCGCGCCGTCGCCGATGGTGACGGCCCCCATCACGATCGAGCCCGGTCCGAACTGCACCCGGTCGCCGACCACCGGCCGCCCGGGCTTGCGGTGGCCGGCGGCGCCGAGCGTCACGTTGTGCCGCACCATGCAGTCGTTCCCGATGACGGAGCCGGGCACGAAGACGATGCCGTGCGGGTGCGGCAGGAACAGCCGGCGCCCGATGCGGCAGCTGAGCGGCAGCTCGATCCCGTAGAGCCCGGTGACGAGGGCCTGACCGGCTTTGTAGAGCGGCCGCCCGAGCCGCCGGAGCAGCCGGTCGTCGCGGTAGACGGCGCGGCCGAGGCGGTGGACGGCGAGCGCGTGGAAGCCGGGGCTCAGGCGATGGTGCCGGTGGGTCTCGAGGTCCTCGCGGACCAGCGCCCGCAGCCCCGGCCCGCCACTGTCGTCCTGGCCCACGTGATCCCCCTCCGACGCTCGTCCTGGGCCAGACCCTAGTGCGGGTGGGCGCGCGCGGGCCGGCAGCGCGTCGGGGTCAGCCCTCGCGGACGACGCGGACGAACTTGTGGACCTGGTCGGGCAGGTGTCACGTCAGGCAGATGACCTTCTCGGACCCCCGCGTGACGGGGAGCACGGGGGCCACGTGGTCGCCGAGCAGCCCGCCGATGACCTCCGGTCGCACCGGGCGGGAGAAGAAGTACCCCTGCCCCCGCGCGCAGCCCATCCCCCGCAGGGCCTCGACCTGGCGGGGGTGCTCCACGCCCTCCGCGACCGTGTCCAGGTGCAGCAGGTGCGCGAGCTCCAGGATCGTGCGCGTGAGCTCGGACTCGCGGGAGCCCTCCGCCACCCGGTCGATGAACGACCGGTCGAGCTTGAGGATGTCGACGGGGATGCGCGACAGGTAGGACAACGACGAGTAGCCCGTGCCGAAGTCGTCGAGCGCGAGCCGCACCCCGAGCGTGCGCAGCGTGTGGAGCACCTCCAGCACGTCGTCCGTCCGGTCGATGAGCAGGCTCTCCGTGACCTCCAGCACGAGGGCCTCGGCGCGCAGGCCGGCGCGCGTCAACGCCCGCGTGACCCGGTCGACCAGCTCGGGGGTGAGCTGCCGGCCCGAGATGTTGACCGCGACCGTGAACGGGGCGCCCGGGGCGAGGTCGCGCGTCCACCGCGCCGCCTGCGCGCAGGCCTCGTCGATCACCCAGGCGCCGATGTCGACGATGACCCCGAGCTGCTCGGCGATCGGGACGAAGTCCGCCGGCGAGACGCTGCCCCGCGTGGGGTGGTCCCAGCGCAGGAGCGCCTCCACGCCGGTCACGCGACCCTCGTCGAGGTCCACCGTGGGCTGGTACTCGAGGCGGAACTCCCCCCGGCCCAGCGCCTGGCGCAGGTCGTTCTCCAGGTCGAGCCGGTGGACCGCGGCGGCGTGCATCTCGTCCTCGAACACCCGGCAGCCGCCGCCCGCCGCCTTGGCCTTGTACATCGCCAGGTCGGCGTTGCGCAGCAGCTCCTCGACGTCCCCGCCGGCCGGAGGGGCGAGCACGATGCCGATGGAGGACTCGACCTGCACGGACCGCCCGGCCAGCGGCACGGGGGCGAGCAGCGCGGCCAGCGCCCGCTGGGCAACCTCGACCGCCTCGCTCTCCACCCGGACGCCGGGCAGCAGCACGGCGAACTCGTCGCCGCCGAAGCGCGCCACCGTGTCGCCCTCGCGGACGCAGCCCTGCAGGCGCCGGGCCACGACCCGCAGCAGCTCGTCGCCGAGCGAGTGCCCGAGGGAGTCGTTGACCGCCTTGAAGCCGTCGAGGTCGAGGAAGAGGATGGCCCCGCCCGCGCACCCGCCGTCCCGGTCCACGGCGCGCCGCCCCTCGCCGTCCCCACCCGCCGCGAGCGCGCGCTCCACCCGCTGGGCGAACAGCGTCTTGTTGGCGAGCCCCGTCAGGCCGTCGTGGAACGCCCGGTGGGCGAGCTCCCGCTGGAGGCGCCGGCGCTCGCTCACGTCGCGCAGGGTCACGACATGACCCGCCACCGCGGGGTCGGACACGAGCGAGACGATCGTGGTCTCGACGGCGCAGGACGAGCCGTCGGCCCGCCGCACGAGGAGCTCCCCCGTCCAGGGCGCGTCGGCGCTGCCCGCCGGGCGCGCGAGCGCGTCCGCCAGGTCGGCCGCCGTGTCGGCGCTCAGCAGGTCGGCGAGTGTGCGTCCCTCCAGGGCCCCGGGGGTGTAGCCGAGGACGCGCTCGGCGGAGGGCGTGTGGTAGCCCACGGTGCCGGAGTCGTCGACGACGAGCAGCACGTCGGACGAGTTCTGCAGCACGGAGCGGAACCACCGCTCCCGCTCGGCCAGGGCCTGGGTGCGGTCGGCGACGCGGGCCTCGAGGTTGCGGAGCAGGCCCTGGTTCTCCAGGCTCGACAGCACCTGGCGCAGCGTGACGAGCACGAGGACTGCCAAGACCCCCCAGATCAGCTCCGGCCGCATGTAGCCGTGCTCGGCCCGGTCCCACGCGGCGACGCCGGCGGCGACCAGCACGGGCACGTACGGCGCCAGCGACCCGGCGAGCGCCGCCCGCCGGGTGGTGCCGACGGTGCCTCCCGACGAGGGCAGCGACGCCGCGGCGGCGACTAGCAGGAGCCCCGCGGCCCACCCGAGGTCCGCGGGGTGCCCCGAGTAGTAGTCGCCGCGGCTCAGCAGGTGGGCGTAGGCGCTGTCGCCCAGGCCGAACACGAGCGTGCCCGCGACCAGCAGGAACAGGGTCGGCAGCTCGGCTCCGGCGTTGCCCCGGGCCCGGACCAGCGCGACGAACGCGACCGTGATGGCGACGACGTCGCCGAGCGGGTAGGCGAACGTGACGGCGGTCGCGAGGTCGATCCCGCCCTGCCGCGCCAGGCCGGCGAGCACGAACGCGCTCGACAGCATGAGCACGGCGACGCCGATGACGGCCCCGTCCAGCAGCATCCGCAGCCGCGTCGCGCGGCCCGTGCTGCCCGCCGACAGCAGGAGCAGCCCGACGATGAGCAGGGGGACGGTGGCGAGGAAGCCCAGGTCGGCGTACGACGGCTGCGGCGGTTCCACCTGGAGCACGACCTCGTAGGTCGACCACGTGACCATCCCGCAGCCCCAGCTCGCGCAGGCCAGGCAGAGGTAGGCCCACGCCCGCCGCCAGGGGCCACACTCCCGGCGGGCCCGGAGCAGGCAGGCCGCGGACGCCGTGAAGGCGAACGCCATGAGGGCGGCGTCGCTGACCGCCGCCACTGCCCGCGACTCCCCGCGCTCGGGCACGAGGGCTGCGGTCAGGGCGAGGAAGGCGAGGGCGAGCCCCAGCCGGAACCGCCGTCCCGACCCGCGCCGGGGGGCGCGGACGGGGGGCGACCCGACGGGGGCTGCGGTGGCCTGGGCCACCGGGGGGACGTCGCTTCCGAGGACACGGCTCGCGCTCACGCTGCAGGCATCGGCACGGGGTCGCGGCGACTTGACCCCCGATCGGGTGGTGGGTCTCGCGTTAAGGAGGAGCGCGCCCCGGTCGAACGGTCTCCTGGCAGGCGCGCCCGCCTGCAGGACTGGGAGGGACCGCATGGCGTACGCGACGCTGACCACCGAGGGGGCTCCGGGCGCCCTGCGTGGCCGGACCGCCGAGGCGTGGCCGGAGCGGCTCTCCCCCGCCGAGCTCGACCTCGTCGACGCCGAGACGCCCTTCCTCGGGATCGACCTGGGAGTCGTGCAGGCGCGCAGTCGCGCGATGCAGACCGCCTTCGGCCACCTCGTCGGCCTGCGCTACGCCGTCAAGTGCAACTCCGCGCCCGAGGTCCTGCGGGCGCTGGCCGCGTCCGGGTCGGGGTTCGAGATCGCCTCGGCCGCGGAGCTCGCGCTGGCGGTCGCCGCCGGCGCAGACCCCGCGACGCTCGTCTACTCCAACCCCGTCAAGCCGCCCGCGCACGTGGCCCGTGCCGCCCAGGCCGGCGTCGGCCTTTTCGTCGTGGACGGTCCCGCCGAGGTGGACAAGATCGCCGAGTGGGCACCCGGGGCGTCCGTCCTCGTGCGCGTGGTGGTGGCCGACTCCAGCAGCGCGTTCCCGCTGTCGGCGAAGTTCGGCCTCGCCGTCCCCGACGCCCCCGCCCTGCTCGCCCGCGCGCGCGCCGCCGGGCTCCGGCCGGTCGGCATGACCTTCCACGTCGGGTCGCAGTGCACCGACGTGCGGGGCTGGGCCCGCGCCGTCGACGCCTGCGCGCCGGTGTTCGCCGCGGCCGTCGAGCAGGGCGAGCCCCTCACGGTGCTCGACCTGGGCGGCGGGTTCCCCGCCCGGTACGACGGCGGCCCCGTCCCGAGCGTCGACGAGATCGCCCTGCACACCCTGGAGGCCGTCGACCGGCTCCCGGGCGCTCCCCCGCGGCTGCTCGCCGAGCCCGGGCGGAGCCTGGTCGCCGAGGCCGGCGTCCTCGCCACCACCGTGATCGGGCTCGAGGACCGCGGCGACCGCCGCTGGGTCTTCCTCGACGTGGGCGGCTACAACGGGTTGATGGAGGCCGCCCAGACCGGGGGCCGCTGGCCCTACCCCCTGCTGGCGTCGGGGCGCTCGGGCTCGCTGGTGCCCTGTACGATCACCGGCCCCAGTTGCGACTCCAGCGACACGGTGCTGCTCGACGCGGCGCTCCCGGCCGACCTGCAGCTGGGCGACCGGGTGTACGTCGGCAGCACGGGCGCCTACACGACGGTCTACGCGGCGGCCTTCAACGGCTTCCCCGCGCCCACGCTGCGCTACGTCGGCTGAGCCGTGTCGCTGCTGGCACTGGCCCTGTCCACGCTGGTCTACGGCCTGGCGTCGTACCTGCAGGCGGTCGGGATCGCGCGCGCGCCGGCCGGCTCCCCTGGGCTGGCGCGGCTGGCGCGGGGGATGGCGTCCTGGCCGTTCCTCGCCGGCGTGGGACTGGACCTCGTCGGCGTGGGGCTGGGCGGGGTCGCGCTGCGGGAGCTGCCGCTGTTCCTGGTCCAGGCCGCGGGCGTCGCGAGCGTCGGGGTCACGGCCGTGCTCGCCACGCTCGCGGGACAGCAGACCGACCGCACTCGGCTGGCCCGGGGCCTGCTCGCGGGCACGGTCGGCTGCGCCCTGCTCACCGCCGCCGCCGAGCCCGCCCCGGCCGCGTCCCTGCCCGACCTCACGCGGCTCGCGCTCGTCGTGGGCATCCCCGTCGCGGGCGCGGTGGCGCTGGTGGCCGCGCGCCGCGCACCGCGCGCCGACGGCCTGGTCCTCACGACGATCTCGGGACTTGCCTTCGCGGGCGTCGGGCTCTGCCAGCGGGGTGGCGGCGCCGGCAGCGCCGAGGCCTGGCACCTGGGGCTCGCCCCAGCCTTCGTCCTGGGCATCACCGGGACCGTCCTGTTCGCGGTCGCCCTGGAGCGCACGCCCGTGACCGCAGCGACCGCGGTGCTCGCCTTCACCGAGCTCGTCGTCCCGGCCGCGGTCGGCCTGCTCACCCTCGGCGACCGGGTCCGCGAGGGGTTCGGCCC
>JALYNB010000268.1 GCA_030773395.1 Actinomycetota bacterium | reverse complement strand
ACCTGCAGCGGCGCACGCGCCCGCTCGTCCCGGGCCTGTCCGTGGCCCATCCCGCCGTCACGGCGGGCACGCTCGGCGCCCTCGTGCGGGTCGGCGGGGAGCCGGCCGTGCTGTCCAACAGCCACGTGCTGGCCGACAGCGGACACGCCCGGATCGGCGACCCCGCGCTGCAGCCCGGCCCGGCCGACGGATGCGACCCCCGCCGCGACCGGATCGGCGCGCTGGCCGCCCACGGGCTCCTGCGCCTCGACCGGCCCAACGCCGTTGACGTCGCCGTCGCCGTCCTGGACGACCCGGCCCTCGCGGGGGAGAACCGCGTCCCCGGCCCGGGCCTGCTCCGCGGCGTGACCGACGAGGTCCCCGCCGACGACCGCGTGGGCAAGCTGGGCCGGACCACCGGGTGGACCACCGGGCGGGTCACCGCGGTCGAGCTGGACGGCGTCCGGGTCGGCTTCGACCAGGGCACGCTCACGTTCGACGGTCTCGTCGAGGTGGAGGGAGAGGACGACGAACCGTTCAGCCGCGGCGGAGACAGCGGTTCCGTCATCTACACGCTCGACAGTGGCGAGGGTCTCGCGCTGCTCTTCGCCGGCGGTGAATCGGGCGGTTCGAACGGTCAGGGCCTGACATTCGGGTGTCCTCTGTCCGACGCGCTCGCCGCGGTGGGGGCTGTCCTGCTGTAATGGACCCGGTCGCCCGGGGGACAACCCGCTGGGCGAGTCGGGAGGTCGGAATGGCTGGCATCAGCGAGGCCCGCGCCGCGAAGCGTGAGGTCGCCGACCTGCTGCGCGGCAACCCCCACGTGAACGGGGTCGGCGTGGCCAAGGGCGACGGCGGCTATGCCGTCAAGGTCAACCTCGTCGCCGACGACACCGAGCTGCGCCGGTCGCTACCGGGGGCCATCGGGGGAGCTCCCGTCCTGGTGGAGGTCGTCGGGCCGATCCGGGCCCGCGCCAGCTGACCCGAACCCTCACTCACCGCCGGGGCCACCCGGCCAGCCGCAGGACGGCGGCCAGCCCGTCGGGCGAGCCCGGCCAGTGCCGCTCGACCGCTCCCGGCCCGGCCCGCCGTACGACCGAGCGCAGCACGAGCACGACAAGCACCGCGTCGTCGGCGTACCCGACGACCGGGACCACGTCCGGCACGAGGTCGATCGGGAACGCCAGGTAGCCGAGCAGGCCCCACACCCGCAGGCGCACCCCGAGGGGCAGCCCGCGGTCGCGGGCGAGCCGCGCGACGAGCCGTAGCAGGTCGGGCAGGAGCCGCAGCGACTCGGTGAGCCGCTCCCCGCGGGGCCGCGCGGCCCACAGTGCCGCGACGAGCGCCGCCCACACCAGCAGGAGCCCCGCGACCCCCCCGAGCGCGACGCCCCACCAGGGCGCGCTCACCTCCGGACAGCGACCCGCGAGGGCCCCAGGTGCTCGCGCAGCCAGCCCAGGAGGGGCTCGAGCCGGCGCCAGCCGGCGGCCACCCGGTGCAGGGCCTCGGGCGTGTGCAGCCAGTCCTCGGGCTCGAACCGTCGTACGGCAGTGAGCGTCTTGAGTCGCAGCAGGTCGGCGCGCGGGTGCCCGGCGTCCCACGGCTTCGGCTGGAGCCGCTGCACCTGGCCGGGGCCGGTGTGGTGGAACCCGCCGCCGACCTCGAGACCGTCCGCGGACAGGGCCAGGTAGAGCCCCTGCCCGACGTCGCTGCCCTCCTGGACCACGGCAGCGGCCTTCGTCTTGTACGGCGTCTTGTCCCTCGAGAACCGCACATCCCGGGACGGCCGCAAGACCTTGGCCTCGCCGAACTCCGGGCCCAGGTCGTCGAGGAGGGCGCGCAGGGGCCGGGCGACGCACCCGTCGTACACGGCCCGGTGGTCGGACCAGTAGGTCTTGGTGTTGTCCGCGAGCAGGCCCTCGTAGGACACGAGGGCCTGCTCGGGGAAGCCGGCGAAGGGCATGCGGCGATCCTGCCGCACGCCCTCGACCGGCCGCCGTGCGACCGGACGGGTCAGCCGCCGAAGGCTCTCCGGCCGGCCTCGGCGACCTGGTGGTCCTCGTCCACGGTGCCGGCGCTGACGCCGACGCCGCCCGCGACCGCACCGTCCGGCGTGCGGAGCAGCACGCCGCCGCCGAACACCACGAGCCGCCCGCCCGTCGTCGCCTCGATGCCGTAGAGCGGCTGGCCGGGCTGCACGAGCGGCGCGAGGTCACGGGTGTCCATCTGGAAGTAGACGCTGGTCAGCGCCTTCTTCTGGGAGATGTCCTCGCCGATGAGCTTGGTGTCGTCCATCGCCGCGAACGCGACGAGGTTGCCGCCGTCGTCGACGACGGCGATGTTCATCGGCTGGCCGACGCTGCGCGCCTCGGCCTTGCAGGCGTCGAGGACCTTCTCCGCCTGCTCGAGAGTGATCTGCCTGGCCATGTGGCCCTCCGGAACGAGTGGGGGTGCCGCCGGCGTGCCGTCGGCGCCCCGGTGGGGGGACGTCAGAAGACGCGGACGGGGACCTCGGCGGGCGCGGCGAGCAGCGACTCGATCTCGTCGTCGAGCCGGACGAGCGTCAGCGAGGCGCCCGCCATGTCGAGCGACGTGCAGTACTCGTTGACGTAGCTGCGCCCGACGGTGATCCCCCGCTGCTCGAGCTGGGAGTGGGCCCGGCGGTAGAGGATGTAGAGCTCGCTGATCGGGGTGCCGCCCAGACCGTTGATCATGAGCGCGACGCGGTCGCCCGAGGAGTAGGGCAGGTCGGTCACCGTGGCCTCGAGCAGCTCGTCGACGATCGCGTCGGCGTTGGTGATCTTCCGCCGTTCGCGGCCGGGCTCGCCGTGGATGCCGACGCCCACCTCCATCTCGTCCCCGCCCATCTCGAACAGCGGGGAGCCCTTGGCCGGCGGGGTGCAGGCCGTCAGCGCGACGCCCATCGTCCGCGTGACGTCATTGACCTTCTTCCCGATGCGGACGAGCTCGTCGAGGTCGGCACCCTGCTCCGAGGCGGCGCCCACTGCCTTGATGACGAAGAAGTTGCCGGCGACCCCGCGGCGCCCCACGGTGTAGAGCGAGTCCTTGACGGCGACGTCGTCGTTGACCATGAGGATCTGGACCTTGATCCCCTCCGACTCCGCCATCTCCTTGCCCATGTCGAAGGCCATGCGATCGCCCGTGTAGTTGTTCACGAGCAGCAGCACCCCGGCGTCCGAGGCCATCGCCTTGGTCGTCTCGTAGACGTAGTCCATGGGCGGGGCGGCGAAGACGTCGCCGGGGCAGGCCGCGTCGAGCATGCCCGGCCCGACGATCATCACGTGCGCGGGCTCGTGGCCCGACCCCGAGCCCTGGACGATCGAGACCTTGCCCGGGCGCGGGCTGCCCTTGCGCTTGATGAGGTTGTACTTCGGCTCGTACTCGACGAGGTGGGGGTTCGCCAGAGCGATGCCCTCGAGCATCTCCGGCACGAACTGCTTGGGGTCGTTGACGAACTTCTTCACGCCGCTCCTCCAGACTGCTTGGACCAGGCCTCGGAAATGCGCTCCAGGAGGACCGCCAGCGCCATCGCGCCGGCGTCCACGGAGCCTCTGCTGCGCTCACCGGTGTACGACGCCCGCCCGCGCCTGGCGACGAGCTCGCTGGTGGCCTCCGCGGCCTGCCGGGCGGTCGCCGCGGTCGCCGCGAGCGCCGACTGCGGGTCGGCACCCGCCTGCAGCTCCCGCTCGAGGGTGTCGGTGAGCGGCACCAGTGCGTCGAGCAGCGTCTTGTCACCGACGTCCGACTGGCCGCGCGCCTTGATGCCCTCGATGCCGGCCCGGAGCATCGCGACGACCTGCTCCCCGGTCAGGGTGTCGGTCGGGCCCGCCGCCATCCCTGCGCGCAGAAACGCGGTCCCCCAGATCGGCCCGGACGTGCCGCCGATGCGGGAGGTGATGACCATGCCGGTCTTCTTGAGAAACGTGCCCACGTCGCTGCGGTCGAGGTCGTCCCAGCCCTCGAGCACCTTCTCGAAACCGCGGGCCAGCGAGTAGCCGAAGTCGCCGTCACCGACGACGGCGTCGAGGTCGCCGAAATACTTCTCGTTCTCCACCGCCGTCTCGGCGATCGTACGGACGACGAGGTCGACCTGCTGCTGCGCACTACCGCTCACGCGGCACCTCCTCCTCCTGGTCCCGGGGCCTCTCCCGGGTCACGAACGTCTCCCGCCGGTGGTCCCTGCGGCCCCGGTGGGGGCTCGGTGGCGAGGCAGGCCCGCAGGTCGTCGAGCGTCAGGTAGTCGCCGGGGCGTGCGGGGCCGCGGTTGGCGAGCACCTCGACGGGCGGGCGGCCCGGGTCGCCCATCTCGGAGACGACGAGGACGGCCTCGTCGGACTCCTCGTGCCGGGTGTAGCCGTTGACGGTGACCAGGCACGGGAGCCCCGCGCGGGTCGCGGCGAGCAGCCCATTGCGCGAGTCCTCGACGACGAGCGTGTCGGCCGGGTCGAGCCCGAGGCTCTCCACGGTCAGCAGGTAGATCGCCGGGTCGGGCTTCTTCGCCGGTACGACGTCACCGGCGAACACCGGCACGCGCTCGGCGGTCTCGGCGCCGACGGCGTGCTGGAGCACCGCGCGGACGGACTCCTCGGCCGACGTCGAGGCCACCGCCACGGTCCAGCCGGCCTCCAGGGCCTCCGGGATGAGCCGGGCGATCCCCGGGCGCGCCGGGATCCGGCCCTCGGCGACCAGCCGCTTGAAGGCGGCGGTCTTGGCCTTGTGCCACTGCGCGAGCAGGTCGCGGCGCGCGTCCTCGTCGTCCGGGATGCCGGCGGCCCGGACGAACTCCGGGTCGGAGAACAGGCTCGCCATCCGTTCCTTGCCGCCGCCGATCTTCAGCTTCTCGGCGTAGTCGTCCTCGCTCCAGCGCACGGGGAGGCCGAACTGCTCGAAGGTGGCGTTGAAGGCAGGGAGGTGCCCGTGCCGCTCGGTGTCGGCGAGCACGCCGTCGCAGTCGAAGACCAGGGCCGTCACTGCTCGCTCACCACGCACGCCCGCCGCTGCCGAAGATCCGCATGTGCTCGCGAGCCATGTCCATGACCGCGGCCTTCTGGTGCTTGAACAGCGAGGGCGGGTCCCACTTGCCCTTCTCCTCCGCGCCGCGGAGGAACTCCAGGCTCGACTTCATGTAGCTCTCCTTGAGAGCCGTCGAGATGTTGACCTTCGCGCAGCCGCGCCCGACCAGGTCCTTGAACTGCTCCTCCGACAGCCCGGTGCCGCCGTGCAGCGCCATGGGCACGCCGGTCGCCTCGACGAGGTCGGAGACGCGCTGGTGGTCGAGCACGGGAGCGGACTTGTACTGCCCGTGCGCGTTGCCGATCGCGGGGGCGAAGCAGTCGACGCCGGTCTGCCTGATGAAGTCGACCGCAACCTCGAGGCTCTGCCGCACGGACGCCTCGTCGGAGCCGATGCCATCCTCGACGCCCTGGATGCCCTCGATCTCGCCCTCCACGTGGGCGCCGTGGCGGCGGGCGTCGGCGACGACCTCCGCGGTCTGGCGGAAGTTCTCCTGGATCTCGAGCTCGTGCGCGTCGAAGAGCACGGAGTTCCAGCCGCCCTCGAGGCAGTCGGTGATGACCTCGCGGTAGGGGCAGTGGTCCAGGTGCAGGGTCGCCGGCACCTCGGTGTCCCGGACGAGGGCCGAGAAGATGCCGAACAGCTGGTCGCGGCCGTACTGCCGGACGGTCTTGACGGACGTCTGCAGGATGACGGGCGACCGCTCCTCCGCGGCGGCCTCGAGGACTGCCTCGATGCTCAGGTCGTTGAGGATGTTGAACGCGGGGACGCCGTAGCGGTCGGCGAGGGCGCGGTCGAGCATCTCCTTGAGCGGTACGACGGGCACAGCTCCTCCGGTCACGTCGATCTCGGCGAGGTGCCCGAGTCAAGCCCGTGACCCGGGTCACGGGTATGGGGGAGATCCCCCATCCCACCCGTCGGCTGCCCGGCCTGCGCCGGCACCCAGCCGCGGGTGAGCGCGGTGACGACGGCGGCCGTCCGCGTGCGCGCGCCTGCCTTCCGGCGCACGGCCGCGACGTGCTTCTCCACCGTCTTGGGTGACAGCACGAGGGTCTTGGCGATCTCCCGGTCGCTGAGGCCCCGCGCGAGGAGTGCCACGACCTCGGCCTCGCGTGGGCTCAGCGGGCTGGCCTGCGGGGCCGGCGGTGGCGGGGCCGGCGGTGGCGGTGCCGCCTGCGTGTAGGGCAGCGCGGCGCGCACGAGCGTCCCCCAGCCGGGGACGCGCTCCACAGTGGCGGCCCCGCCGGCCCGGGCCGCGAGCTCGTGCCAGGCCCCTGCCGCCGCGGCCGTCCGGTGGGGGGCGTGCT
>JALYNB010000267.1 GCA_030773395.1 Actinomycetota bacterium | reverse complement strand
GTCAGCTGGTCTTGCGCGTACCGAACATGAGGACCTCTCGCTCGAGGTCGTAGTGAACCTCAGAGGAGTCGGAAAGCCAGTCGTAGAGGTTGTCAGCGTCGCTCTCGGTGAGAGCAAGCACTACTTCCGATGCGCCGTCGTCAAGCACGAGCTGAAAGATGTAGGTCCCCGGCTCTCCGCTCCCAGATGCTGACCAGTTCGGCTGCCAAGACGTGACCTTGCGGGTCTTGATGACCTGCCGGCCGATGTCGCTCTCGCTCATAAAAACTCCTTGTGCTACTCACCACTGGGTCCGACGCCCAGCACGTAGACGGCGACCTGCCCAAGCCGTCGCAGCCCAACCGGACCCCACGAGCGAGACCAACCGCCCCACCGCGCCGCGCCGCGCCGCCACCCCTGACCGCCGTCACCCGCACCGACGCCCGTCAGGCCGCGCCTGTGTGCCACCCACACCCAGCCCTCACGCCCGGCCCACCGCCAGCCCCCCGCCCCGCCGTCGGCGCTGACGGGACTGCACAACCTCAGCGATCACGTCCGCGAAGAATCGTCAGCCGGACGCCGCTCGGCGCTGCGCGAGGTGGACGAGCTGGTAGCCACCCGGTGTCGGCTGCCGACCGCTCTCCCGGTAGCCGAGCCGCGCGTACAGGCGCAGGTTGCCGGCACTGTGCTCGCCGGTGAACAGCCGCAACTCCGTCACGATCGCGGGCAGCTGCTCCTCGACTGCGGCCAGTAGGCGGGTACCTAGCCGTTGTCCTTGGCGGTCCGGGACGACCGCGAGGCGGCCGATCCCTGCGACCTGGGGGTCGTCCGCTGCGCTGTGGGCGCGGCCCTTGCCCATCCCTCGAGCTGCTGCTGGCCGCTGTGGACCGGGTGGCCGTATCCGCCGATTCCGCGCCTCCCGCTCGGCCCCGCTGGGAACACGCCTCGGCCAACGGCCGGGTCGCGGGTGGCCAGGAGGACGACGACCACCGCGGCGCCGAGCAGCGGGGGCGTCCTCCGTCGGGCACCGGCAGTCCGCTGCTCACACCCCGTCTGCTGGTGCGGTCGCCGGCGGGCGGCACCGCAGCACGTGCAGCGGGCCGCGGAGGGCGAGCGTGCCGGCGGCGTAGGGCACGAGGACGGTCATCCCGCGCTGCAGGGACAGCACGTGCCCGGCCTGCCCGGCCAGCTCGCCGCTGCCCTCCAGGACCACGAGGACCGAGAACCCCGGCTCGAGGCCGAGCTCGGGCGCCGGACGCAGCCGCTCCGCCCGGAAGTACGGCTCGGCCTCGCGCGGCAGCGGCTGCTCCACACCGGCCCGCCCGGAGTCCCGGCGGCGGAGCGCCTGCAGCTCCTCCACATCCCAGCCGCGGCGGTCGACGCACTGCAGGGCCAGGTCGAAGCCCAGCCCCAGGTGCCCGTCGCGCGGACCGTCCAGCGCGAACCCCTCCCACTCCAAGAGCACCGAGAAGTCGGTGGGCTCCTGCAGCTCGACCAGCAGGACACCCTCGCCGATCGCGTGCGGCAGCCCCGCAGGCACCAGCACCGCGTCCCCCGGCTCGACCGGCACCGCGTGCATCGCCGCCAGCATGCCGTCGCCGTCCTGGTCCTGGACCCAGCGGCGCAGCGTCTCCGGCTCGACGTCGGAGTGGAAGCCGAGGTGCACCAGGCCCGAGCCGCCCTCGGTACCGGTCACGATCCACGCCTCGGTCTTGCCGTAGGGGCAGGACAGGTGCCGGCGGGCGAAGGCGCGGTCGGGGTGGGCGTGCACCGGCAGGCGCTGCCCGGCGTCGAGCAGCTTCACCAGCAGGCCCGTCTCGGCACCGAACGCCCGCGCGTGCTCCGGCCCAAGCCAGGCCTGCGGGTCCGCCCGGACCAGGTCGCGCAGCGCCTCACCGTTCTCGAAGCGGCTCAGGCCCAGCTCCTCCTGCCCGAACAGCGCCGTGGTGGACCCCACCCAGTCCTCGGGGTAGCGGTCTCCGGGCGACGGGAGTCCGCGGAACGCGGCTATACGTGCACCTCCGCGGTAGAACCGCTCGCTCTGGTTGGGCGGGAGCACGACCGGTTCCACGAGCAGACCTCCGTAGTCCTCAGGGACGGCAGGACGGGGCCCGCCGGGGCGTTCAGACCAGCCAGTCCAGGGCCACCGCAGCCGTCCAGGACTGCCGCATGCTGCCCAGCGGCTCGCCGCTGAACGGCTCGTAGTACTCCGCCAGCGAGCCCTCGGCGAGCTGCTGCAGCGCTGCGTGCCGCAGCCGGCCGGCCGCCTCCTGCTCGCCGCGCTGCTCCAGGGCCCAGACCATGAACCAGTTCATCACCGGCCAGGTCGGTCCACGCCAGTACGTGCGCGGACGCAGCTCCGACGACGCGGGGCTGGTGCTCGGCAGCACCGGCCAGCGCAGCCGCGGGTGCCCCGTCCACTCCGCCGACTCGAGCAGGGCGACCATCCGCCGCTGCTCGTCGGGCTCCTGCCCGCCGGACACCAGCGGAGCGAAGCCGGCCAGGGTCCGCACCCGCACGGGCTCGCCGGTGCGCAGGTCGGTGTCGAGGGCGAGCCCGGTCTCCGGGTCGACGCTGTCGAGCACCCCGCGCCGGAACCGCTCGGCGTAGCCGTGCAGCTCCTCCACCTCGGCGGCGCCGAGCCGCTGCGCCAGGCGGGCGAGCGCGTCGTTGGCCGCGGCCAGGACCGCCGACAGGAACACGTCGGCGACGAGGAAGCTCGCCGTGGCGCGGATGCGCTGGTCGTCGTACCGGGCGCGCTTGAGCTCCTCGACGATCCAGAGGTAGCGGTCGTACTCCTCCTGCGACGGTCGCTGGCTGTCGTCGGCCACCAGAGCGAGGTCGGTCCGGTCGTAGGGCGGCAGGTCCGGCCCGACTCGCACCGCGGCGTAGGCCCGGTCCCAGCGGGGGGAGTTGTCCATCCCGCTCTCCCAGCCGTGGTAGATCGCGACCAGGCCGGTCGCGTCCGGGTCGCGCCGCGCGGCGAGGTAGCGGTGCCAGTCCAGCAGCCGCCGGTAGGCGCCGGGCAGCCACGCCTCGAGGTGCGCGGCTTCGGCGCCGCCGCGTCGCGCGGAGATCTCGGCGATGTGCTCAACCGCGATCGCGTGCACCGGGGGCTGGCAGATGCCGGAGGTGGCCGGGTCGCCGGGCGCGTCCTCGCTGACCTGCGCGCACGCCCAGCGCCCCCTGCCCGGGAAGTAGCCCGTGTTCTCCGGATCGAAGACGATGTGCGGCAGCATGCCGGTCCGCCACTGACCCTCGAACAGGGTGTCGAGCTCGGCGCACGCGCGGCGCACGTCGAGCCGGGCCAGGCCGACGGCGATGAACGCGGCGTCCCAGCTCCACTGGTGCGGGTAGAGGGCCGGCGCGGCCTTGGTCATGCCGCCGACGCTGTTGCCGCGCAGCACGTAGGCAGCCCGGGCAGCGAGCTGCAGTGCCGTCAGCGGCGCCGGGGCTGGGGGCTCAGGCAGGGCCGGCTCCCGGAGCGTCGGGACGGTCCGGGGCCAGCGCCTCGCGGGTCTGCGCGTCGAACCAGACGAGGCGCTCCGGCGGCGCCGTGATCCAGAGCTTGCCGTGCGCCGGCACCGGGAAGTCGCTGGCGGTCTGCACCTTGAGGACCTGCTCGCCGAGCCGTGCGGTGACCAGGTTGTGGCTGCCCAGGGGCTCGTTGACGACGACGTCGACCTGGAGAGCGTCGGATCGGGGTTCGAGACTGGTGGTGAGGTTCTCCGCGCGCACCCCGAGCAGGACGCCGCGGTCACCGGCCGCGCCGACGTGCGCGGCCGGCGCGGGCAGCCGCTGTCCCTCAATCTCCACCTGGCGTCCCTGGCCGTCGCCCCCGGTCAGGCGCCCGGTCAGGAAGTTCATCGGCGGGGAGCCGATGAAGCCGCCCACGAACGCGTCGGCCGGCCGGTCGTAGATGTCGAGCGGCGGTCCGACCTGGGCGATGCGCCCGGTGCTCATCACCGCGACGCGGTCACCCAGCGACAGCGCCTCGACCTGGTCGTGGGTGACGTAGACGCAGGTGGTTCCCAGGTCCTGCACCAGCTTCTTCAGCTCCGCCCGGAAGGACAGGCGGAGCAGCGCGTCGAGGTTCGACAGGGGCTCGTCCATCAGCAGCACCTCGGGCTCCATGACGATGGCCCGGGCGACGGCCACCCGCTGGCGCTGCCCTCCGGACAGCTTGGCCGGGTACCGGTCCAGGTAAGGCTCCAGCTGAAGCAGCGAAGCGGCCCAGGCGACCCTCTCCCCGATCTTGGTCTTGCTCTCCTTGCGCATGGCTAGGCCGAAACCGATGTTGTCGGACACCTTGAGGTGCGGGAAGACGGCATACGACTGGAAGACCATGGCCAAATGGCGCTCCCGCGGTGGCAGGTAGGTGACGTCACGGCCGCCGATCGAGATGGCTCCCGCGTCGGGCAGGTCGAGCCCGGCGATCTGGCGCAGCAGCGTCGTCTTCCCGCAGCCGGACGGGCCGAGCAGCACCATGAACTCGCCGTCGCCCACGGTGAGGTCGATGTGGTCGGTCGCCGGGTGCTTGGCGCCCGGGTAGGTCCGGAGCAGGTCCCGGATGACGATCTGGGCCACGCGGACCCTCCCTCGGTAGCGAACGACTACTTGACGATCGAGCCCCACATGTTCAGCAGGTAGCGCCGCATGAACAAGATGAACAGCATCGACGGGACGACCAGGGCGAAGCCCCCGGCGAAGCGGTAATACAGCGGGCTGTCCTGCAGCGAGGCCAGCACCTGGGCCGGCAGGGTGCGGTTCGTCAGCGACAGGATCGTGGCCGCGAAGACCTCGTTCCAGGACAGGACGAAGGTGAAGATGCTGCTGGCCGCGATGCCCGGCAGGGCCAGCGGTAGCACGACCCGCAGCACGGCGCCCAGCGGCGTGCAGCCGAGCACGAGCGCGGCCTCCTCGACGTCCTTGGGCACGGAGACGAAGATGCTCGCGGTGAGGAGCACTGTCGTCGGCATAGCCAGGACCGTGTGCACGAACATGATGCCGAGCAGCGCGTCGCTCAGGCCGAGGTTGGCGAACATCACCGCGAGCGGCACGGCGAGGATGACGATCGGCAGAGACCGCGTGAACAGGATGGTGAGCTGGTACGCGTCCCGGCCGCGAAAGGCGTACCGGGCGAGCGCGTAGCCGGCGGGCGCCCCCAGCAGGGTGGACAGGATCAGCGTTCCGATGCCCACGATCATGCTGTTGATGAAAGCGTCGACGATGCCGGTGGACCCGAGGAAGGCTCTCATCGTCTCCGTGCTGGGCGAGGTCGGCACCAGCGACTTGGGGAACGCGTCGAGGTCGTCCCGCCGCGAGAACGCGGCCAGCGCGATCAGGTAGAGCGGCGCCGCCATGAACACCGTGAAGGCGGTGGCAAGGGCGTACATCCCGGCGCGGGTGAGCCGGCGCCGACGCAGTGGCGCCCGGTCGACCGGCACGGCGTCCGGCACCTTCCCGGCGCGCGCGTCGTACCGGTCCTGGTCGCGCGCAGACGTCCGCGTCCCGATCCCCGGTCTGACGCTGACGCTCATGCTCGGGGCCCCTTCGTCTCCTCACCGGTGCTCAGCAGTCGCAGGTAGAGCACCGCGAAGAGCATAGACACACCCATGATCACTACGGCGAATGCCGCTGCCACGTTCGGGTTCTGCAGGTTGGCGTACCAGTCGTAGGTCTCGCTCACCAGGACGGGGAAGTTCTCGCCGGTCAGGGCGATCACGACGGCGAAGGCCTGGAACGCGAGGATCGTCCGCAGAATGAGCGCGACCTGCAGGCTGGGCTTGATGAGCGGCAGCGTGACGTGGCGCAGTCGCTGCCAGAACGTGGCCTGGAACACCTGGGCCGCCTCGTCGTAGTCGCGGGGGACGACCTGCAGCCCGGCCACGACGATCACGAGCACCAGCGCGGTGGCGCGCCAGGTCTCGGCGATGACGATGGCCAGGAACATGGTCCAGTAGTTCTGGTAGCTCAGCCAGGCCACGCCGCTCTCCAGCACCCCGAGCCGGACCAGCAGGGAGTTGAGGTAGCCGTTGTCGGTGAAGATCGAGAGCCAGACCAGGCCGGCGGCCAGGTCGCTGACCGCCAGGGGCACGGCCCAGAAGTACAGGAAGAAGCCCCGGCCGCGCGGGTTGGCCTGCAGGATCAGGCCCATCGCCAGCGCCAGGGCGAACTGCAGCGGCAGGACCACCAGGACGACCAGCAGGGTGTTGCGGACGGCCGGCCAGAACTGCGGGCTGCTCACCATCCTCGCGAAGAAGTCGGTGGTCAGGCCGTCACGGCCCTGCAGCGACAGCAGCAGCCCCTGGACCATGGGCCAGAGGAAGAACACGGCGAGGAAGAGCATGGAGGGCAGCAACAGCAGGTAGGCAGCCGGCAGCCGCACCCGCCCGGCCCGCCGGCGCACTCCGGCCGGCGTGGAGAGAGTCATGCCAACTCCCTCAGCCGACGACGCAGGCAGCGCCGTTGCTGCTGGGGTCCGGCGTCCAGCAGGGCGCCTTCGCCTCGTTCAGGAGCTGCTGCATCGCCGCCTTCTGCTCCGGCAGCACCGTGGCCGGGTTCTCGCCGCGCAGCACGATCCGAGTGAACCCGTCCTTGTAGATCTGCGTGAACTCGCCCTCCCGGGCCCCTAGTCCAGCCGGCGGCAGCGCGAGCAGGGCGTCGTCGGCCTGCTGTTGCGCCTGCACCGCCTTCGCCTCCTCGCTGACTCCCGGCGGGAGGTCGCTGGGCAGCTCAGCGGCGACGGTGGGGAAGAACGCGTTCTGGCGCAGCACGTCGAACTGCACCTCGGGCTTGGACAGCGCCTCGATGAGGGCGACCGACGCCTCCCGGTCGGGTGCGCCCTTGGGGATGGCCAGGCCCGCCACCACGGGCATGTAGCCACGGCCTGCCGGGCCGCTGGGCACGGGCAGCATGGTGAACTCGCCGGGCTTGCGCCGAGGCGCGTCGACCAGGCGCGCGACGTGGTCCCAGGCCAGGAGCACCTGACCGGACGCGAGCGGCTCCTGCATGAAGTCGAAGTTGGTCGATGCAGGAACGCTGACCTTCCACAGCCGTTGGAGGTAGCGCCACATCTCCTGCGCCTCGGACGACGCGAAGGTCGGGACCACGCCACCCGTGAACGACGGGTAGGTGAACCCCTGCAGGAACCGGTGCAGCAGCCCCTTCGGGCCGGCGGGAAGCCCGAACGCGGGCTTGCCCGTCTGCTCGGCCAGCGCCTCGGCCCAGGCGAGCAGCTGGTCGTAGGTGAGCTTCTGCGGGTCCGCTCCGGAGGGCAGCGCGTCCATCGCCGAGCTGTGCGCGGCCATGACGAACGTTGCCTGGGCCCAGGGAACGTACAAAGTCTTCTGGCTACCCAGCCGCGCCAGGTCCCTCAGGTCCTGCGAGAAGCCCGCGCCGGTCAGCCGTTCCATGACGTCGGACACGTCGTCCAGCTGGTCGGCGACCGGCCCGAACTGCCCGTGCAGGGCGCCGAGCACGTCGATGTTGACGTTCCCGGCTTGCGCCGCCGAGCGAACCCGGTCGGCGAAGGGCGCCGGGTCGGAGGTGACGTAGTCGACGGTCTTGTCGCCGTACGCGCCGCTGAGGATCGTGCGGAAGCGATCGGCCTCCTCCAGCGGAGTAAACTGGGTGCTGAGGAAGGTGAGCGCGTCGTCACCGCCGCCGCCACCGCCACCGCCGCCACCGGTCAGGCGGCCGCACCCTGCGGCGCTGAGGCCGCCGATCCCCAGAGCGAGTAGGAAGGACCGGCGGGAGAGCCGGACCTGGTCGAGGTGGTTGCCGGTCATCACGCGCTCCCGTTGGTCGAGATTCGGTCCCCGCGCGCGCCCGCGGTGCCTCGTGAGACCGCTGCGCGGGCTGGTCGGCGGACTTTCACCCTCGATCACATCGATCGTCAAGGGGCTGGGACGAACAGGCCCCGGATCGTGATGCACCGGATTGGGGGCCCTTGCGACCTGAGCGTGGTGACGGGGTGACGCGCCGGTAGCAAGGGTCCGTCGGGAGACGGGTCGAGGGCTCCTCGATCAGGAGCGACTAAGCAACCTGATCCGCGAAGGCCTCGACGACGTGGACTGTAGTGACGGCTGCCCGACAGCCGCGGTGATGTTCGGCGTGCCCGGGGTCGTGTCCCGCCCCATGGTCAGTACTTGCAGTCGGGCGGGTGCCAGGTTGGCAGAGAGGGGATCGTCAGGATTGGCCGCGAGGTCCCTTTAGGGGCATCCACGGGTTAGGACGTCGCAACGGTGCTTTGAGCCAGTAGTGCAGCGTCGGACTGAACTACCAAGGACGCTGACGGTGATGAGCGGCCAGTCTCAGTCCCTTGGTTGCGGGACGCCGCCGGTGACCGGCTCGCCCCTCCCCCAGCGGATCTTGCTAGCGCCGTCCCGCTACTCGTCGTCGTACGGCACTTGGGGGACGGACTTGTGGTCCTAGCCTCTGGGACGAGACACGCCGAGCTGCTGCAGGGTCGAGAGTGATCTCAACGGCGGCGTCCCACTACTGAGG
>JALYNB010000266.1 GCA_030773395.1 Actinomycetota bacterium | reverse complement strand
GCCAGCGCCGGCTCGACGGCGACGCGGCCGTCGCCCGCGACCACCACGTCTGCGATGCGGGCGGCCGCGCGTCTGCGGCCGGGGTCCGCCGCCTCCGTGGTGACGACCACGGTGCGCGCGGCAGCCTGCCGGAACAGCGCCGACTCCAGGTCGAGCTCGAGGCGTGCGGTGACGACGGCGAGCGGTGGCAGCGGCGCCTGTCCCTCGGCGCGGCGCCGGTCCTGCACGGCCGCGGCGAGCCGCACCGGGCCGTAGCCCTCCCGCCGGGCGGTGCCGGCCCCGACGAGGACGACGTCGGCGAGCCCGCGCAGCAGGTGGAACACCCGCTTGTCGGCGGGACCGGACAGCCCCTCGCTGTGGCCGGCGAGTTCGGCGGCACCGTCGGCGCTGGAGACGAACCCGGCGCGGACGTGCGCGCGGCCCGGCGGCGGTGGGTCGACCCGGTAGGCCTCGACGAGCCCCGCCTCGCCCAGATCCGGGTCGCGGAGCCCGCTCGGCGGCATCAGTCGGCGCACGCACACCATCCTCGACCACCTGCACGGCGGCCGACCGACAGGCCAGTGGCCCGGCGCCCCGCCCCCGTCGTCCTGACCACCGACGTCCCACTCCCTGCCGGGAGCGCACCGGGAGCACCGGGAGTACCGCGGGAGCCCCGGCGCACCAGACCGCCGCGCCACCAGCACGTACGCTCTGCACGTGCCGCTCCGCCTCGTCGACCGCCGTCCCGAGGTGCCGCCGGAGCGCATCGTCGCCGGCCTCGTGCCGCCCCCGCGGTTCGCCGTCGCCCGGTTCGAGACCTACCGCCCCGACCCCGCCGAGCCCAGCCAGGCCGCAGCCGTCGAGCAGCTTCAGGCGTTCGCGACCACCCTCGAACCGCCACGCCGGGGGCTGTTCGGCCGGCCCAAGCCCCGCCCCGGCAAACCCGGGTTCTACCTCGACGGTGGCTACGGTGTCGGCAAGACCCACCTCCTCGCGAGCCTCTGGCACGCCGCGCCCCGCCCGGCGGCGTACGCGACCTTCGTCGAGCTCACCGACCTCGTCGGCGCGCTCGGGTTCCAGCCCGCGGTCCAGGCCCTCAGCGACCACCGCCTGCTCGCCATCGACGAGTTCGAGCTCGATGACGTGGGCTCCACCGTCCTCGTGTCGACGCTGCTCACCCGGCTCGTGGAGGCGGGCGTGCGTGTCGCCGCCACGTCGAACACGCTGCCGACCGACCTCGGTCAGGGCCGGTTCAACGCCGACGACTTCCTCCGCGAGATCCAGGGTCTCGCGGCGCACTTCGAGCCCCTGCGCGTCGAGGGGGAGGACTACCGCCACCGCGGTCTGCCCGAGGCCCCGCCGCCCCTGCCGGACGACGCGCTCACCGACGCCGCCGGGCGGATCCCGGGCGCGAGCCTCGACGACTTCCCCGCGCTCGTTGCGCACCTGTCGGAGCTGCACCCGGTGCGGTACGGCGCCCTGCTCGACGATGTGACCGCGGTCTGCCTGAGCGGCGTGACGCCCGTGGCCCACCAGGCCGACGCGCTGCGCGTCGTCGTGCTCGCCGACCGCCTCTACGACCGTGACGTCCCGGTGCTGATCTCGGGCGTCCCGCTCGACGAGCTGTTCCCGCCCGACATGCTCAAGGGCGGCTACCAGAAGAAGTACCGGCGCGCGGTCTCCCGGCTGACCGCCCTTTCCCGCGACGCTCTCGCCCGTACCGGCGCCTGACCACCCTGCCCCTCGAGAACCCAGCCCCTCGGACACCCCGACGGGTGACCAGCGGTGCCCTCCCCCCGCCGATGCCCTCTGAGGACACCGTCGAGGGGAGGCAGCGCCGTGCACTGGTCGCAGCGTGGAGTGGTCGTGCTGGCGACGAGCCTGCTCGGGCTCGCCGCCGTCAGCGGGGTGAGCGGGACGCGCGAGCGCCAGGTCGACGACCTCGACGCGTCGCTGGCCACGGTGGCGGTCGGGCACGAGGCCGCGATCGACGAGTACTTCGAGCGCGCCCGCAGCATCGACCTGCTCCTTGCCCGCAACCCGGCGTTCACCGACTTCCTGCGGGCGCCCGGCGACCGGCTGGCCAAGCTGCAGGCCGGCGGCCCCGGCGTGGAGGAGCTCTCGGACGCGCTCGGCTTCCTCGAGCAGCTCTACCCGCACCGGATCGGTGAGGCCTGCTTCATCGACGCGACCGGCGCGGAGATGGCCCGCGTGGTCCGCGGTGAGGTGGCCCCGATCGACGACCTGTCCGAGGAGGAGGAGGACGCGCCGTTCTTCGCGCCCGCGATGGCACTGGCGCCGGGCGAGGTCTACCAGTCCCTGCCGTACCCGTCCCCGGACACGGGGGAGTGGGTCATCTCCAACTCGACCCCGCTGGCGCTCGACGGCCGCACCCCTGACGCCATCGTCCACTTCGAGGTCACCCTGGCGAGCTTTGCCGAGGCCGCGGAGCTCCCGGTGGGCTACGCGCTGCAGATCGTCGACCGCGGCACCGGCCTGGTCGTCGCCGACAGCACCGCGCCGGGTGACCGGTGACCAGGAGCTCCGGCGCGCGGACGACAGGGTGGGCCGGCTGGTCGCGGACGTGCAGCCCGGCGCGGCCACGGAGCGCGACCTCGGTGAGCGCCGCGCGAGCGCCCTCACGCTGTCCGGCACGGGCACGAACGCCAACGACTGGGTGGTCGTCGTGTCGGCACCGCGTCCCACGCTGAGCCTGGCCTCGCTGGGCGTCGCGCCCGTCGCCATGCTGATGGGCGCGGTGATGCTGTTCGCCCTCGCCTGGACGCAGCACCGCGTGAACCGGCTGGCCCTGCAGCGGGCGAGCCTGCACGACGAGCTGACGGGCCTGCCCAACCGGCGGCTCCTCGCCGACCGGACGGGACAGGCCCTGCGCTCGGCGTCGCGCCGGGCGGAGCGCTGCGGCGTGCTGGTGCTGGACCTCGACCGCTTCAAGGAGATCAACGACACGCTCGGCCACGCGTACGGCGACGCGCTGCTGAAGCAGCTCGCGGAGCGGCTCACGGGCGTGCTGCGCGAGCAGGACACGCTGGCCCGCCTCGGCGGCGACGAGTTCGCGCTGCTGCTCCCCGGGCTTCACAGCACCGAGGACGCGGCCGCTGCGGCGCAGCGGGTGCTCGACGCGATCGCGGAGCCGTTCGTCGTCGACGACGTGACGCTCGACGTCGAAGGCAGCATCGGCATCGCAGTGGCCCCCGACCACGGCCGCGACGCCGACGTGCTCATGCGCTGTGCCGACGTGGCGATGTACGAAGCCAAGCAGGCGATGAGCGGAGTCGAGCTCTACGACCCCCAGCGCGACACGAACACGCCGCTCCGCCTCGCGCTGCTCGGTGACCTGCGCCGCGCCCTGGAGACCGACGAGCTCTACCTCCACTACCAGCCGAAGGTGGAGCTCGCCTCGGGGCAGGTCTCCGGCGTCGAGGCCCTCCTGCGCTGGCAGCACCCCGTCCGCGGTCTGGTGCCTCCGGGCGACTTCATCCCCGTCGCCGAGGGCACGGGGCTGATCCACCGCCTGACCATGCGCACGCTCGAGCTCGCCGTCCGCCAGGGCGCTGACTGGTCACGGGCCGGGCGCCCACTGCAGATCGCGGTCAACCTGTCGGCCCGGCTCCTGCTCGACGAGCAGCTGCCGGCGGCCATCCGCGTGCTGCTAGAGCAGCACGGGCTGCACCCTCGCCTGCTCCGGCTGGAGCTCACGGAGAGCGCGGTCATGACCGACCCGGCCCGGGCGCTGACGGTCCTGCAGGCGCTGCGCGACGTCGGCGTCTACCTGTCGATCGACGACTTCGGCACGGGCTACTCGTCGATGGCCTACCTGAAGCGGCTGCCCGTCGACGAGCTCAAGGTCGACCGGTCGTTCGTCATGGACATGCAGGACAACGACAGCGACGCGGTGCTCGTCCGGTCGGCGATCGACCTCGGCCACAACCTCGGCCTCACCGTCGTGGCCGAGGGCGTGGAGGACGCCGGCACGCTGCACGCCCTGGACGGCCTCGGCTGCGACGTCATCCAGGGTTTCCACCTGGCCCGGCCGATGTCGGCCGAGCAGGTGGACGTCTGGCGCGGCGCGCAGCCCGGGGTCCGCGACGCGGAGGGCGTGACTCTGGCCTGAACCGTCCGGCCGACTACTGCGTGCCGCCCCGCCCCGGCAGCAACGTCCGGAACGCGTCGAGCAGGCGCTCCGCCGGCGCGCCCAGCGGCCGGAGCACCGCGCTCGGCCCGCCGGCGCCGTCCGCGACGCCGCTGAGCGCCTCGAGCAGCACGGCCCCCGCGTCGCGCGTCGGCGCCCACCCGAGCTCCCGCCGTACCTTCGCCGTGTCGAGGAGCGGGATCCCGAACGCGAGGTCGACCCAGCCGGGGTCAGTGGGTTGCACGTGCAGCCGCCAGGTGGCGTCGACGAACGCCCGCAGGGCCGTCGGGCTGACGGGCACGCGCCGGGCGCCGAGGAGCTCGGCGAGCCGCGGCGGGTCGAGCACCGGCTCGTCCGCGACGTTGAGGCCACCGCGCGCCGCGTCGCTCACCGCGGCGCGGGCGAAGACGTCGGCGACGTCCTCGGCGTGCACGACCTGGAGCTGGAACCGCTCGTGGTCGGGCACGAGAGGGATGAACGCGGCGCGTACGACGGAGGCGGGCACGAACGGCCCGAGGAAGTAGCGGGCCTGCTCCGCGGCGGCCTGTCGCTGCAGCACGATCGCCGGGCGCACCCGCACGACGCGCAGGTCGGGGCGCTCCGCCTCCGCCTCGTCGAGCATCCGCTCGGCGGCCACCTTGTCGCGGCTGTAGGCGCTCGACGCCAGCCCGCCGGTCGGCCACGCCTCGTCGACCCGCTGCCCCTTGTCGGCCGGGCCGTGGGAGTAGGCGCCGACGGAGGAGGCGTGCACGAAGGCGTCGACGCCGGCGTCGAGGGCGGCGCGGATCACCGTGCGCGTGCCCTCGACGTTCACCCGCTGCATCGCCGCCCGGTCGTGGGCCGGGGTGACCCGCCAGGCGAGGTGCACGACCGCGTCGGCCCCGCGCAGGAACCGGGCGACGGCGTCGGCGCAGCCCGGGTCCCCGAGGTCGGCCGCGTGCCAGTCGACCCCGTCGGCCAGCGGGGAGTCCCGGTCGGGGGGTCGTCGGGCCAGCCCGGCGACGGACGTGACGGCGGGGTCGGCGAGCAGCCGGGGCAGGAGCTGGCTGCCGACGTTCCCGGACAGACCGGTGACGGCGATGCGCATGCCCGGACCGTGCCCGTCCCTCTCGTGAGCACACGCCGGCCGGGGTAGGGCGCGGACGTCGACGTCCCCCCGCCCACGAGGAGCCCGAGTGGCCGAGCACGAAGTGACCCGCACGATCCCCGCCCCGCCCGAGGCCGTCTTCGCCGTCGCCAGCGATGTCGAGCGCCTGCCCGACTGGCTGCCGACCGCGCGTGAGTCGTCCGAGCCGAGCCCGGGGATCGTCCGGGTCGAAGGGGAGACGGGGGACGCGTCGTACGCCGACGAGGGGCTCTGGCGCGTCACCCCCGACCAGCGCCGGGTCGAGTGGAGCCAGCAGAGCCGCGGCGGGCAGCCGGCGACCTACTCCGGCTGGCTGCAGGTGCACGACTACGGGGAGGGGCAGTCCGACGTCACCGTGCATCTGTCGTTCCTCGACGACGCCGGGGCGCCCGCGCAGCCGGAGTCGCGGTCGGAGCAGGGCGCGGACGCGGGGCTCGCGCAGGCGCTGGAGGCGCTGGAGCGGCTGGTGACCGGCGAGGGCTGAGGCCTCGCGGATATCGCGTGGCACGGCGCGGCCCGTCCCCTGCTGCCGGAGCTGCCCGTGCTGCGTGACTTCCGCCGAAACCCCCACGAGGCCGAGGTGGCCGGGCTCAGGCGAGCCGGGCGATCACCACCGACTCCCCGTCGAGCTCCACCGAGCCCTCCTGAACGGCAGCACCGGCCGCAGAGGCCTCGAGCACCTCCACCGGGTGGCCGGCCACCGGCACGGACTGCCGCTCCGCCCCGAGGTTGCACACCACCACCACTCCGGACCCGGCCGCGGAGCCGCCCTCTCCGCCCGTGCGGGTCACGACGAACCAGCGCGCGTCCTCCTCGTACGAGCAGCGCACCGTGCTGCGGTCGGGGTCGGTGAACTCCAGCCGGGTGCGGCGCAGGGCGAGCAGCCGCCGGTACCACTCCAGGACGTCGGCGTGCTCGCCGCGCTCCGGCTCCGACCAGTCGAGCACCGAGTCGTCCCGGGTCGACGGGTCCTGCGGGTCGGGCACGTCGCCGGGCTTCCAGCCGTGCGAGGCGAACTCCGAGCGGCGGCCCTCCCGCACCAGCTTGCCGAGCTCGGGGTCGTGGTCGGTGAAGAACTGCCAGGGGGTCTTCGCTCCCCACTCCTCGCCCATCCACAGCATCGGCGTGTAGGCGTTGGTGAGCAGCAGCGCGGCACCGACCTTCAGCAGGCCGGGGGAGAGGGTCTCCGAGATCCGGTCGCCGGTGGCGCGGTTGCCGACCTGGTCGTGGTCCTGCAGGAAGACCACGAACCGGTCGCCGGGGACGCCGTGCGGTGGGCGCCCGTGCGACCGGGCGCGGAACGTCGAGAAGTCGCCGTCGTGCACGAAGGCGTTCGTGAGGGCCTTCGCGAGCGTCGGGAACGAGCCGAAGTCGACGTAGTAGCCCTGCCGCTCGCCGGTGAGCGTGGCGTGCAGGGAGTGGTGGACGTCGTCGGTCCACTGGGCGTCGAGCCCGTAGCCGCCGGCCTCCCGCGCGCGCAGCAGCTTCGGGTCGTTGAGGTCGGACTCGGCGATGAGGAACAGCGGCTTGCGTAGCGAGGCCCCGAGCCGCTCCACCGCGACCGCGAGGTCCTCGAGGATGTGCTTGGCGCGCTCGTCGACGAGGGCGTGCACGGCGTCCAGGCGCAGCCCGTCGATGTGGTAGTCGCGCAGCCACATGAGCGCGTTGTCGACGAGGAACGCGCGCACCTCGTCGGAGCCGGGCGCGTCGAGGTTCACGGCCGCGCCCCAGGGCGTGACGTGGGTGTCGGTGAAGTAGGGGCCGAAGCGCGCCAGGTAGTTCCCGGCGGGGCCGAGGTGGTTGTAGACGACGTCCATGACCACACCGAGCCCGCGGGCGTGGGCGGCGTCGACGAAGCGCTTCAGGCCTTCGGGGCCGCCGTAGGGGTCGTGGACGGCGTAGAGGTCGACCCCGTCGTAGCCCCAGCCCCAGCGGCCGGGGAAGGCGTTGCAGGGCAGGAGCTCCACGGCGTCGACGCCGAGGGAGACGAGGTGGTCGAGCTTCGCCACGGCCGCGTCGAACGTGCCCTCGGGCGTGAACGTGCCGACGTGGAGCTCGTAGAGGACCGAGCCGGTGAGCGGCAGTCCGCGCCAGGTCGTGTCGCTCCAGGCGTACGCCGCGTCGTCGACGAGGCGGGAGGGCCCGTGGACGCCGTACGGCTGCCAGCGCGACCGGGGGTCGGGGGTCGGGGGCGTCGACTCACCGCCGGCCGTGACGACGTAGGCGTAGTCCGCCCCCGGCCCGGCCGCCTCGACGTCCGCCCGCCAGTAGCCGCGCTCGCCCTTCTGGAGCGGGAACCGCTCGCCGCCCTCGATGCCGAATCCGTCCGCGGAGATGCAGGGACCGACCACGACCTCGACCGACTCCGCCTCGGGAGCCCACACCTCGACCATCGCCATGGCGCCCGCACTACCCGGACAGGCGCCGCGCATGACCCCCGCCCGCCGGTTCGGCTGCCCGGCCGACGTGATCGACGGCACGCTGCCCGCCCGCACCGCGCCATGGATCACCGCGGGGACCGGGAGCGCGCTGTGGATCACGGAGTGACGGGGGCACGACGACGGGCTCGGCCGGAGCCGCGTGCGATGTGCGTCAGGCGGCCCGGGGGGCGTCGAGCCGCCCGCGGGTCCGCGCCAGGTGCTCTGCCGCCTGCTCGGCGGGCAGCGCCCGCGCGAACAGCCAGCCCTGCCCGCTGTGCGCGCCGAGCTCGGCGAGCCGGTCGCGCTGGTACGCCGTCTCCACGCCCTCCGCGACCGTGGTCAGCGACAGCGCGCGGGCCATCGAGAGCACCGCGGCGACGATCACTTCGTCGTCGCCCCCGGCCTCCAGCCCCGCGACGAAGGACCGGTCGACCTTCACCTGGTCGAAGGGGTACCGGCGCAGGTAGGCCAGCGACGAGTAGCCCGTGCCGAAGTCGTCGGCGGACAGGCGGACGCCCAGGTCCTTCAACGCGAAGATCGCGTCGGCCGTGCCGGTCGCGTCCTCGATCAGCGACGTCTCCGTGATCTCCAGGGCCAGCGACGACGGTGGCAGCGGCAGGCCCGCGAGCACCCGCGCGACGGTCGGCACGAGCTCGGGGTCGTGCATCTGCCGCGGCGAGAGGTTGACCGACATCGACAGCGGGCCGCCGAACTCGAGGCTCCACTCGCGCAGTCGCGCCCCGGCCTCCTCGATCGCCCAGCGGCCGAGCTCGGCGATGAGGCCCGTCTCCTCGGCGACGGGGATGAACACGTCCGGCCGCACCGAGCCGCGCTCCGGGTGCGTCCAGCGCATGAGCGCCTCGAAGCCCGTCGTGGACCCCGTGTCGAGATCGACGATGGGCTGGTAGTGCAGGGTGATCTCCCCAAGGGTGAGGGCGTCCCGGAGGTCGTTCTCCAGCCGGAGCCGCTCGGTGAGCTCAACCCGCATCGACTCGGCGAAGACGACGCAACTGCCGTCGCTGTCGTCCTTCGCGCGGTACATGGCCGTGTCGGCGTCGCGCAGGAGGTCTTCGGCGGTGACGGGCAGGACGGCCGGCCGGGTCACGACGACTCCGAGCGACGCGCCGACGCCGACCCGCGTGACGCCCAGGTCGACCTCGGTGTCGAAGGCCTCGAGGAGGCGCCGGGCGAGAGCCACCGCGTCGGCCTCGTCGGCGACGTCCTCGGCCACGATGACGAACTCGTCGCCGCCGACCCGGGCGACGAGCTCGCCGCGACGGACCTGCGCCGAGAGCCGCGAGCCGACCTCGCGGAGCAGCACGTCACCGGTGGGGTGCCCCCACGTGTCGTTGACGGTCTTGAACTCGTCGAGGTCCAGGAAGAGCACGGCCAGCCCGCGGCCCTCCGTCCGCGCCCGCGCGATGACCTCCTCCAGGTGGGCGGACAGGTGGAAGCGGTTCGGCAGCCCGGTCAGGGCGTCGCGGCGGGCCTGCTCGGCCAGCCGGCGCTCGGACGCAGCGTGCCGGTTCACCGCCGTGGCGGTCCGGACAAGCACGAGCACGCCGACCGTGCACAGGAGTCCGGCCATGATGGTGCGCTCGACGACCCCGGCGAGCGGCCGGCTCCCGACGACGACGGCGGGCACGAGCAGCGCGACGGCGACCGCGGCGAAGCGCCCGTTGCCGTAGCCCCGCACCCGCTGGTTGCCGGGGGCCGGGGTCACGAGCGCCACCATCGACGGGTCGAGCCCGGCCGCGCCGACGAGCCCGTAGGCGAGGCAGTAGGCCACGTTGGCGGCGACCATGGGCACCATGGGCATCCCCGCGGCGGCGGCCGCGGCGTAGAGCACGTCGCCGACGAGGAGCGCCAGCATCCCCCCGAGAAGGCCCCAGGCCGCCTTCACCCTCGCGACGTCGGTCATCACGAGCAGGGCCGCGATGAACAGCACGGTCGCGGACAGCGCCGGGTAGAGGCCGTTGAGGATCTTGATCGTGACCGGGAGGTCGGTCTCCACGAGCAGCGGCCGGATGAGCAGCGTCCAGCTGAGCATGAGGGCGGCGAGTCCCATCAGGCCGCCGTCGACCGCGCTGCCGGCGCTCGCCCCCCGCCGGCTCGCGACGACGGACAGCAGGCCGGCGATGAGCAGCAGGTACGCGGGGATGGTGAGCAGGTCGGGCACGAACGCCAGCGGTCCGCTGGCCGTCCCCCCCAGGACGAGGCGCAGGGCCATCCCCGCCGCGCCGAGCAGCGGCGCGCTGGCGAGCAGCAGCCACGGCAGGCGGTGCCGCGGGCGGTGGGCAACCAGCCCCCGGGCCAGAGCCGCACTCGTGCCGAGGCAGATCACGACGTAGGCGGCGACGCCGAGCCAGCCGGTCGGGTCGGCGGTGAAGACGGCGGTGCAGACCGCCACGCCGACGACGAAGCCGACGGTCTCGCGAGCGGTACGGCGGGAGACCCCGGCGCTCGGGGCGGGCGCGCTCACGCCAAGCCCTCGGGACGGCGCGGACCGGGAAGGTCCCGGCCGCGCCGCCCCGGCTCGACGGGCTCCCAGGCCAGGAACACCTGCCGGTCCAGCTCGACGGGCTGCACCTCGCCCCACGCCCGGCGCAGCAGGGTCGTGACGGCCTCGTGCAGCTCGAAGCCCTCGAGGTTCAGCCGGCACATGTCGGCGGCGAGGACACCGTCGGCGGCGGCGATGTCGGCGGCGGCCACGGCCACCATGCGGGCGAAGGCGTCCGTGAGCCGCTCGGCGGGGTGGACGAACGCGAGGCTGCAGTAGAAGACCCCGTCCCGGGCGCTCTGGCTCGGGTAGCGGGCGGCGTAGAACTCCGGGGAGACCCACGGCACGGTGGTCAGGTCGGTGGTGAGCGTGCAGAGCCCGACGGGCCGGCCGGCCCGGCGGGCGACGTACTTCGTGACCCGCGGGTCCAGAGCCTCGAGGTCGAACTCGGCGCGCGTCAGGCTGTGGCGGGACGCGGCCCGGGTGCGCAGACCCTCGAAGGAGACCCGGTAGAGGTCCCAGAGGGCGTCCCCGGTGGCCGCGTCCACGGTCGCGGCGGCCCGCACCGCGACGGGTGCGGTCAGGTGGTCGAGCCCGGTGGTCACGAGGCCTCCTCGTCGCGGAGGACCGCGCGGTGCCGCCCCCGCCACTACCTCGGCACCCAGGGCCGCCGGCTTGACCGGCCGGTCGGGCGAGGCACGGCGTACGCCGCGGGTCAGCGGCCGGAAAGGCGGCGCCACCAGGGGCGCCTCGCCGGCGG
>JALYNB010000265.1 GCA_030773395.1 Actinomycetota bacterium | reverse complement strand
CCCTCGCGGGCAAGCGCTCGGCGGCCTTCCTGCTGGCGCAGGCCGGCGGCGACGGAGCCGTCCGGGCCGTGGCCGAGGGCGGCCTGCTCGGGGCCTACGCCTTCCGCTCCTACAAGGAGGCGTCGCTCGCAGGGGCCAAGGAGCCGCTGGGCGCCGTCACGGTCGTCGTCACCGACGCGGCCGGCGCCGACGGCGCCGCCGTGGAGCGGGCCGAGGTCGTCGCCCGAGCCGTCACGCTGGCCCGCGACTGGGTGAACACGCCCCCGCGTGACCTGCCCCCGGCGGTGCTGGCCCAGGCCGCGGTCGACGTCTGCACGCCGCTCGGCCTCGAGGTCGAGGTCCTCGACGAGCAGCAGCTGCGCGACGGCGGCTACGGCGGCATCACCGGCGTCGGCCAGGGGAGCGCCCGCCCGCCGCGCCTCGTGCGGATCGCCTACCGGTCACCGGGCGCCCAGCGCCACGTGGCGCTGGTCGGCAAGGGGATCACCTTCGACTCCGGCGGCCTGTCGCTGAAGCCGTCCACCTCGATGGAGTGGATGAAGAGCGACATGGCCGGCGCGGCGGCCGTCATCGCCACGATGACGGCCGTCGCGGTGCTGGAGCCCGGCGTCGACGTCACCGGCTGGGCGCCGCTGGCGGAGAACATGCCGGGCGGCGGGGCGATCCGCCCCTCCGACGTGCTGAGCATCTACGGCGGCAAGAAGAAGGTCGAGGTGCTCAACACCGACGCGGAGGGCCGGCTGGTGCTCGCCGACGCGATCGTGCGCGCCTGCGAGGAGCAGCCCGACTACCTGGTCGACGTCGCGACGCTGACGGGCGCCCAGCTCGTCGCGCTCGGCACGCGCACGACCGGGGTCATGGGCGAGGACGGGCTCCGCACCCGCGTCGTCGCTGCCGCCGAGCGCGCCGGCGAGACCATGTGGGGGATGCCCCTGCCAGAGGAGCTGCGCAAGGGCATCGACTCCGACGTCGCCGACATCAAGAACACCGGCCCCCGGGACGGCGGGATGCTCGTGGCCGCCACGTTCCTGCGCGAGTTCGTGGCGGACGGCGTTCACTGGGCCCACCTCGACATCGCCGGGCCCGCGTTCAACCAGGCCGAGCCCCACGGCTACACCCCCAAGGGCGGCACCGGCGTGGCGGTCCGCACCTTCCTGGA
Source organism: Actinomycetota bacterium (assembly GCA_030773395.1). Lineage (GTDB taxonomy): Bacteria > Actinomycetota > Actinomycetes > JALYNB01 > JALYNB01 > JALYNB01. Next base: position 926 of record JALYNB010000265.1, on the reverse strand, counting down.
GCTGCTGGACGACGTGGCGGCGGCCGGTTGACCGGAGACGCCCAGCCGGTGACGGGCGGGGCAGCGGCGCTGCCCGTCCCGGCCCCGGCGAGGGCCGACTCAGCCGGGTGGGCGGCTCGACCGCGGCACCCCGGTCTCGCCCCGCGCCTTGCGCCGGGCCGTCCACTCACGCATGCGCGGGGGGTAGCCGGTGGCGGCGACGTCGTAGACGGGGATCGCGAGGGCCTCCCCCAGCTCACGGGCCAGCCGCGGGTCCCCCAGGCGCCGCCGCGTCCACTCCCCGTCGTGCGCGACCAGGACGATGGTGAGCGGCGTGCTGACCGTGGCCGGCTCGACGTAGCCCTCGACCCCCCGGCGGGTCGCCACGAACTGCTCGAGGTGAGCGCGGTCGGCGCGACGCTCCGCACGGTCGGCTCGCGGTCCCGGCTGGCGCGCGTCGCTCCGCCGACGGAACAGTCCCATGGCTCCTCCAGTCCAGGCCCTCACGGGTGCGTGTCGGCAGCGGCCCGGCGGACCGCGGCGCGGACACCAGCGGTCTGCCGGGGTCCGGCAGCACGTCGACGGGGGTGACATACGGCGTGCCCGCAGTGGAAGGATGACCCAGCGACCATGCGGGACACGAGCCGAGGAGCTCCTGTGGCTGACAGCTCACCGATCCCCCCGAGCCCGGGCTCGACGACCGCGGCCGGCCACGCCCCCGCCGACCCGCCTTCCTGACCCGGCCTGACCGGTCGGGGCCGAGCCCCGGCCCCGACGGCCAGTCCCCGCACACTCTCCGAAGGAGCTCACAACCTCATGCCGGTCTCCGTCACCATGCCCCGCCTCGGGGAGAGCGTGTCCGAGGGCACGGTCACCCGCTGGCTCAAGAAGGAGGGCGAGCGCGTCGAGGCCGACGAGCCGCTGCTCGAGGTCTCCACCGACAAGGT
>JALYNB010000264.1 GCA_030773395.1 Actinomycetota bacterium | reverse complement strand
GCCCGCAGCCCCGGGCGCCCCGACGGGGGCCGGGGCCGGGTCGTCGTCGAGGGCGTCCGGGGGCAGCACGAGCAGCTCGTCGAGCGCGCCGCGGCCGCCCCGCGACCGCCGGAGCAGGACCGGCACGAGCACCCCGAGGACCACGAGCGCGAGCAGCGTCCCAGAGATCGGCCGTGTGACGAAACCCGTCAGGTCGCCGTCGAAGATGCGCAGCGACTGGCGGAACGACGTCTCGAGGATCCGGCCGAGCACGAACGCGAGCACGAGCGGCCCCGGCTCGAAGCCGGCCTTCTTCATCACGTAGCCGAGCACGCCGAACCCGATGACGAGGAACATGTCGAACGGGTTGTTCCGGATCGTGAACACGCCGATCATCGAAATCATCATGACGATCGGCGCCAGGATGGTCTCGCGCACGGCGACCAGGCGGATGAACACGCCCACCAGCGGAACGCTCAGCACGAGCAGGATGACGTTGCCGATGTACATCGAGTCGACGATCCCCCAGAACACCTCCGGGTTCTCGTCGATGAGCCGCGGCCCGGGCGTGATGCCGTTGAGCAGCAGCGCGCCGAACATCAGCGCCATGACCGCGTTCGCCGGGATGCCCAGCGTGAGGAGCGGGATGAACGACGCGGTGACCCCCGCGTTGTTGGCCGTCTCCGGGCCCGCGACCCCCTCGATCGCGCCGCGGCCGAACCGCTCGGGCGTCTTCGAGCGCTTCTTCTCCAACGCGTACGACGCCATGGACGACAGGGTGCCGCTGCCACCCGGCAGCAGGCCGATCACGAAGCCGAGCACCGACCCACGCAGCACCGCACCGCGGGACTGCACCCAGTCCGCCATCGACGGCCACTTCCGCCCGATCCGCGATGTCGCCATGCTGACGGCGCCCTGCCGGTGCTCCAGGCTGTGCAGGATCTCCGAGACCCCGAACAGGCCCATCGCGAGGACGACGAAGTCGAGCCCCTCCTGCAGGTCCAGCAGCCCGAACGTGAAGCGGGAGGCGCCGACGACCGGGTCCTGGCCGACCGTGGCGAGGAACAGCCCGAGGGCGGCGGCGAGCAGCGCCTTGACCTTCGACCCCGTGCCGATGGACGCGACCAGCAAGATGCCGACGAGGGCCAGCATCGTGTACTCCGGCGGGCCGAACTTCAGCGCCACGTCGGCGAGCAGGGGCGCGACGAGCGTGAGGCCCAGGACGGCCACCGTGCCGCCGACGAAGGAGCCCAGAGCCGCGATGCCCAGCGCGGGGCCCGCTCTGCCCTGCCGCGCCATCTGGTAGCCGTCGAACGTCGTCACCACGCTCGCGGCCTCGCCGGGCAGGCGCAGCAGCACGGAGGTGACCGTGCCGCCGTACATCGCCCCGTAGTAGATGCCGGCGAGCATGATGACCGCCGAGGCCGGCTCGATCTCGTACGTGAGCGGCAGCAGCAGAGCGATGGTCGGCACCGGCCCGAGCCCGGGCAGCACGCCGATGACCATGCCGATGACGCAACCGAGGAACACGTAGAAGAGGTTCTTCGGCGCGAGCGCCACGTCGAAGCCCTGGATGACAGGGTCGAGGAAGTCCACGGGTCCCCTTACAGGACGAGCAGGCGCGGGATGGGGGCGCCGAGCAGGAGGATGAACAGCGCGTAGAGCGCGGCCGTGAGCGCGACGCTGCCGGCGAGCGTCAGCACCCACGACTCCCGGCCGAGCACCTTCAGCCAGAAGGCCGTGACGAGCAGCGTCGACACCTCGAAGCCGATCGCCTGCAGCAGCAGGACGTAGACGACGAGGCTCGCGACGCCGAGCATATTCAAGGCGGCGCCGCGGGTGTACTTCTCGTAGTCGGCCTCCGTGCGCTCCCGCAGCAGCAGGACCACGGCGCAGGCGAGGACGCCCGCGCTCGTCAGCAGGGGCCAGAGCCCGGGCCCGGGGTCCTGCGGGGTGCCGACGCCGAGGCGCAGCGACTGCAGGAGGGCGACGGCGGCGAACGCGAGCGGGACGAGCGCGCCGGCGAGGCGGACGCCCTTCCCGGCGCGCGGCCCCTGCTCGTGCTCGGAGTGCAGGAGGTCCTCGACGGTGAGCCGGTCTGCCGCGTGGGAGGACGGGTCGCTGACGCCGGACGGCGCGGGCGAGACG
>JALYNB010000263.1 GCA_030773395.1 Actinomycetota bacterium | reverse complement strand
CGCCTCGGGCGCGTCCCTCAGCGCCCGGGCGGTCGTCGTCGCCACCGACCCGCCCGCCGCTGCCGCGCTGGTCCCCGGGCTCGAGGTCCCGGCCGTCCACCGGGTCGTCACGCACTACCACCTCGCGCCGGAGCCACCCACGCCCGACTCCGTGATCGTCCTGGACGGGGAGGCGCGCGGGCCGGTCGCGAACTCGGTGCTGCTCACCGCCGCAGCGCCGACGTACGCGCCGGGACGGCACCTCGTCTCCTCCAGCGTCGTCGCCGACCCCGACGCGTCCGAGGCCGACGTCCGGCGCCACCTCGCCCTGCTGCACGGCCCCGGTGTGGCGGCGTGGGAACACGTGGCGACGTACGACGTGCGGATCGGCACGCCCGCGCAGCCGCCACCGGTCGGAGGGCTGCGCAAGCCCGTGCGGCTGGGGCCCGGCCTGTACGTCGCGGGCGACCACCGCGACTCCGGCTCCATCCAGGGGGCGATGGTCTCCGGGCGGCGGGCGGCCCGGGCGGTCGTCCGCGACCTCACGGGCACGGGGCTCCCGGCGGATGACGACGACGGGCACGACCTCGGGGACGGGGCGGAGCGGCCGGCGTGACCCGTCGGCGCCGTCCCCGCGGTGAGCCGCAGCGCGGGGGCCGTCGTACCTCGGGGGGCGTCGCCGTCGCCCAGGCCACCGCCGCGGCGATCCCGCCACGGCACCGTTCCCCAGCCGTCCCGCAGGGCGGGCTGCGCGGCTACCTCAGGCGTAGCCTCCCGGACGTGACGTCCCCCGTGATCCGCCGTCTCGGGCTGGTGCCGTACGAGGAGGCGTGGGCCCTCCAGCGCGAGGTCCACGCCGCCCGCGTGGCCGACGAGCTGCCCGACACGGTGCTGCTGCTCGAGCACCCCCCGACGTACACGGCCGGCAAGCTGACCGAGCCGTGGGAGAAGCCGTTCGACGGCACGCCGGTCATCGACGTCGACCGCGGCGGCAAGATCACGTGGCACGGCCCGGGGCAGCTGACCGGCTACCCGATCGTCAAGCTCCCCCCGCTCAACCCGGTCGGGCCCGACGGGCGCGAGGGCATCGTCGACGTCGTCGCCCACGTGCGGCGCCTCGAGGAGATGCTCATGGCGGTCTGCGCCGACCTCGGGCTGGGGACGACGACGGTCAAGGGCCGCAGCGGCGTCTGGACGCCTGACCACGCCCGCAAGGTCGCGGCGATCGGCGTCCGGGTCAGCCGGGGCGTGACGATGCACGGCTTCGCGCTGAACTGCGACCCGGACCTGTCGTGGTTCGACCGGATCGTGCCGTGCGGGATCACGGACGCCACCGCCACCTCCCTGTCGCGGGAGCTCGGGAAGCCGGTGGGCGTCGCGGACGTCGTACCGATCGTGGAACACCATCTCTCGGAGGTCGCAGTCCCGTGTCCGGTGTAGCGCCCGAGGGCCGCAAGATGCTGCGCCTCGAGGTGCGCAACGCCCAGACTCCCATCGAGAAGAAGCCCGAGTGGATCAAGACGCGGGCGAAGATGGGCCCGGAGTACACGGAGCTCAAGGGGCTCGTGCGCCGGGAGGGGCTGCACACCGTCTGCGAGGAGGCGGGTTGCCCCAACATCTACGAGTGCTGGGAGGACCGCGAGGCCACCTTCCTCATCGGCGGCGACCAGTGCACGCGCCGCTGCGACTTCTGCCAGATCGACACCGGCAAGCCCCAGGCCCTCGACCGGGACGAGCCCCGCCGCGTCGCGGAGTCGGTGCAGGCGATGGGACTGCGGTATGCCACCGTCACCGGCGTCGCCCGCGACGACCTCCCCGACGGCGGCGCCTGGCTCTACGCGCAGACCGTCCGCGAGATCCACGCGCTGAACCCCGGCACCGGTGTCGAGCTGCTCATCCCCGACTTCAGCGCCAAGCCGGACCTGCTCGCCGAGGTGTTCGACGCTGGGCCCGAGGTGCTGGCCCACAACGTGGAGACCGTCCCGCGGATCTTCAAGGAGATCCGCCCGGGCTTCCGCTACGAGCGCTCCCTCGACGTCATCCGGCAGGCCCGCGCGGCGCTCGGCCCGCAGCACGCCACGAAGAGCAACCTCATCCTCGGCATGGGCGAGACCCGCGAGGAGGTGTCGGAGGCGATGCAGGACCTGTACGACGCCGGGTGCGAGCTGCTGACCATCACCCAGTACCTGCGGCCGACTGTGCGCCACCACCCGGTCGTGCGGTTCGTGAAGCCGCAGGAGTTCCTGGAAATGCAGGAGGAGGCGCAGGAGATCGGCTTCCTCGGCGTGATGAGCGGGCCGCTGGTGCGCAGCTCCTACCGGGCCGGTCGCCTGTACGCCGATGCGGTCGCCTCCCGCGGCGCGCTGCCCGCGTCCGCCGCGCGGGTGGGGTCGGTCGCGACAGCCTGATCAGCGTTCTTCACGTTCCGGACACGCGGGCGTCACCGCAGCCCGTCAGGCTCGGCAGCCTCCCCCGACGGGCCAGGAGGTCGCCATGCGGAGCGTCGTGGTGTCGGTGATCGTCCGTCAGGCCCGTGCCTGTGTCGCGGACGCGGTGCTGCTGGCCGAGGACGCCGTGCTGGCGGTCGTGCCGTCGGGCGGCCAGGGCCGCAGCCGGCGCAACGCCTGGCGGGCAATGGCCGCAGAGGCAGCCCTGGCCGCGGCGCGCCGGGAGAGCGAGGCCGCGC
>JALYNB010000262.1 GCA_030773395.1 Actinomycetota bacterium | reverse complement strand
GCCGCGGCGGGCCGCCCGGTCCCGGGCCAGCTGCCGCTCGCGACGCGTGCTGGTGCTCACGTCCCTCCGTCCGCGTCTCGCGCCGTTCCCGCCGCCCGCCCCCGGGACGCGGTGGCCGGAGCGCGGGGCCGGGAAGGTCCGGCCTGCCCGGACCGGGCGCAGCATAGGTGGCCGGTAAGGTCGGGCCGGCCCGGGCGCACTCGTCGGGCTCCAGCCACCTGTCCAGGAGGACGCTTGCTCGTCGCCGGGTTCCCCGCCGGTTCCTGGGCGACGAACTGCTACGTCGTCGCCCCGGGACCCGGCCAGGAGTGCGTCGTCGTCGACCCGGGGCAGGACGCGGTCCGCGGCGTCGAGGGCCTGCTGCGCGAGCACCGGCTCAAGCCCGTCGCGGTCGTGCTCACCCACGGCCACGTCGACCACACCTGGTCGGTGCGGCCGGTCTGCTCGGGCTACGGCATCCCCGCGTACATCCATCCCGACGACCGCGGCCAGCTCTCCGACCCCGGTGCCGGCCTCGGCCTCCCGCCCGGAGCCGGTGCGCGCATGTTCGGCGGGGTGGAGTTCGCCGAGCCCGACGAGGTGCGCACCCTCACCGACGGGGAGGTGCTGTCGCTCGCCGGCGTCGACCTGCGGGTCGACCTCGCCCCGGGCCACACGCCCGGGTCGGTGACGTTCTCGCTGCCGGGGCCCGAGGCCGACGGCGAGGCCGCCGCGCCCGTGCTGTTCAGCGGCGACCTGCTGTTCGCCGGCTCGATCGGGCGCACCGACCTGCCCGGCGGCTCGCACCCGGCGATCCTCGACTCGCTCGCCCGGGTCTGCCTGCCCCTGCCCGACGAGACGACTGTGCTGCCCGGCCACGGCCCTGCGACGACGATCGGGCGGGAGCGCGCGTCGAACCCGTTCCTGCAGGGGCTGACCGGCGCGGGGGAGGCGCCCGGGCCCGGCCGGGGGCGCGGGCTGTGAGCGGCAGCGCGCCGGAGACGCCGAGGGGCACAGCGCTCCGCGCGCCCAAGGGGACGTACGACGTCCTGCCGCCCGACAGCGCGCGCTGGCTCGCCGTCCGCGACGCGCTGCTCGCCCCCGCCCGCAAGGCCGGGTTCGGCTACCTCGAGTCGCCGGTCTTCGAGGACGTCGAGCTGTTCGCGCGGGGGGTCGGCGCCTCCACCGACATCGTCGCGAAGGAGATGTTCGTCTTCTCCGACCGCGGCGGGCGGTCGCTGGCGCTGCGGCCCGAGGGCACGGCCGGCGTGATCCGGGCGATGCTGCAGGCACGGCTGCACACGGGACCGCTGCCGGTGAAGGCTTGGTACACCGGGCCGATGTTCCGTGCCGAGCGTCCCCAGGCGGGCCGTTTCCGGCAGTTCCAGCAGGTCGGGGTCGAGGCGGTCGGTGTCGACGACCCCGGGCTGGACGCCGAGGTGGTGGCGCTGGCCGTCCAGGGGTACCGCGAGGTGGGGCTGACGGGTGTCCGGCTCCTGCTGACGAGCCTCGGGGACGCGGCGTGCCGTCCGGCGTACCGGGAGCGGCTCCAGGGCTTCCTGGCCGGGCTGGACCTCGACGACGACACGCGCCGCCGCGCGGAGATCAACCCGCTGCGCGTGCTGGACGACAAGCGGCCCGAGGTGCAGCGCCAGCTCGAGGGCGCCCCGCTGCCGCCGTACTCCCTCTGCGGCGCCTGCGCGGCCCACCACGACGCCGTCCGTGAGGCGCTGGCCGACCTCGGCGTGCTGTGGGAGGACGCGCCGCGGCTCGTCCGCGGCCTCGACTACTACACCCGCACGACCTTCGAGCTCGTCCACGACGGCCTCGGGGCGCAGTCCGCCGTCGGCGGTGGGGGCCGGTACGACGGTCTCGCCGCCGAGCTCGGCGGCCCCGAGCTGCCGGGCATCGGCTGGGCGCTGGGCGTGGAGCGGACGCTGCTCGCGGCCGATGCCGAGGGGGTCGCGCCGCCGACCCGCGCGCCGCTGGACGTCGTCGTGGTCCCCATCGGGGGCACGCGCTCGGAGCCCAAGCGCGTGGGGACGCGCACCGCCGACGCGCTCCGGCTCGCCGGCGTCCGAGCGACGTCCGTGTTCGGCGACCGGGGGCTGAAGGGCGCGATGAAGGCCGCGGACCGCTCGGGGGCACGGTTCGCGCTCGTGCTCGGCGAGCGCGACCTCGCGGACGGGGTGGCGCAGCTGAAGGACCTGACGACCGGCGAGCAGCGGGCCCTCCCGCTCGACGACCTCGTGACCAGCGTGACCCGCGTCGTGTCGGAGACGCGACCGGAACCAGTGGAGGAGCTCCGCCCGTGATCCGCACCCACCCTGCCGGCGACCTGCGCCGCAGCGACGCCGGGGCGACCGTCGTCCTCACCGGCTGGGTCGCCCGGCGCCGTGACCACGGGGGGGTGGCGTTCGTCGACCTCCGTGACGCCAGCGGTACGGTGCAGGTCGTGTTCCGCGAGGGCGCCATGGCCGAGGCGGCCCACCCGCTGCGCGACGAGTGGTGCGTGAAGGTCACGGGCGATGTGTCCGTGCGCCCGTCGGGCAACGAGAACCCCGAGATCCCCACCGGCGAGGTCGAGGTGATCGCGTCCGGGCTCGAGGTGTTGTCGGAGGCCGCGCCGCTGCCGTTCCCGGTGCACGAGCACGCCGCCCCCGCCGCCGAGGAGGTGCGGCTCCGCCACCGCTACCTCGACCTGCGCCGCCCCGGGCCCGCGGCCGCGCTGCGCCTGCGGACGAAGGCCGTGTCCGTGATCCGACACGTCATGGAGGAGCACGGCTTCCTCGACATCGAGACGCCGACGCTCACCCGCTCCACGCCGGAGGGGGCGCGGGACTTCCTGGTCCCCGTGCGCCTGCAGCCCGGCACCTGGTACGCCCTGCCGCAGTCGCCGCAGCTGTTCAAGCAGCTCCTGATGGTCGCGGGCCTGGAGCGCTATTACCAGATTGCGCGCTGCTTCCGGGATGAGGACTTCCGCGCCGACCGGCAGCCGGAGTTCACCCAGCTCGACGTCGAGATGAGCTTCCCCACGCAGGACGACATCCTGGCGCTCACCGAGGACCTGCTGTCGCGCGTGTGGCGGGCGACGATCGGCGTGGAGGTCAGGACCCCGTTCCCCCGCCTCACCTACGCGGACGCGATGGCCCGCTACGGCTCCGACAAGCCCGACACCCGCTTCGGGCTGGAGCTGGTGGACCTCACGTCGTACTTCTCCGGTACGGCGTTCCGCGTGTTCCAGGCCGAGCACGTCGGCGCGGTGGTCATGCCGGGCGGCGCGGCGCAGACGCGCAAGGAGCTCGACGGCTGGCAGGAGTGGGCGCGGGGCCGGGGCGCTAAGGGCCTCGCCTACGTGCTGGTGGAGCCGGACGGCGGGCTGCGCGGCCCCGTCGCCAAGAACCTGTCGGAGGCGGAGCTCGGCGGGCTGGTGGCCGCGACGGGCGCCTCGCCGGGCGACTGCGTGTTCTTCGGTGCGGGCACCCGCCGCGGCGCGCTTGAGCTCCTGGGCGCCGCCCGCCTGGAGATCGCCCGGCGCCAGGACCTCGTCCCCGCCGACCGGTGGGACTTCCTGTGGGTGACCGACTTCCCGATGTTCGAGCCCACGGAGGACGGCGGCTGGACGGCCGTGCACCACCCCTTCACAGCGCCGGCCGTCGCCCACGAGGAGACCTTCGCGAAGGACCCCGCTGACGTCCCGGCGCGGGCGTACGACCTCATCCTCAACGGCACCGAGCTGGGGGGTGGCTCGATCCGCATCCACTCCAGCGAGGTGCAGAAGCGCGTCTTCGACGTCATCGGACTGACCCCGGAGCAGGCGAGCGAGCAGTTCGGCTTCCTGCTCGAGGCCTTCTCGTACGGCCCGCCGCCGCACGGGGGGATCGCGTTCGGCATCGACCGCATCGCCGCGATGATCACCGGGTCGGAGTCGATCCGCGAGGTCATCGCGTTCCCGAAGACCGGCGGCGGAGGAGACCCGCTCACCGGTGCGCCCACGCCGATCAACGCGCAGCAGCGCAAGGAGGCCGGCATCGACGCCAGCCCGGCCTGACCGGCTGGGCTACCAGCGGCCCCGCACGACGAGGGGGCCGCTGGTGAACGGGTGCTCGTCGCGGAAGCCGAGCGCGTCGTAGAGCGCGCGGCCCTTGGGGTTGTCGGCGTACATGCCGAGGGTCACGACGTCCCGGCCGTCCTCGAACAGCTGCCGGGCCAGGGCAGCGGTCACCGCCTTGCCGAGCCC
>JALYNB010000261.1 GCA_030773395.1 Actinomycetota bacterium | reverse complement strand
TGATCGCCCCGTCGCTGGCCCGCCGCAGCTTCGTGCGCACGAACGCCCCGCCCTTGCCGGGCTTGACGTGCTGGAACTCGACGACCTTGAAGATCGTCCCCTCGACCTCGATGTGGTTGCCGTTCTTAAATTGGTTTGTGCTGATGACCACAATGGGCTCCAACGGTCGGAGGGGGAGCATGATGCCTCAACAGAGGCCGAAGACGATGGACGGCTACGTGCGGGTGAGCCGCCGACGACGTGCAGAAGCTTGAGGATCGCCCGTCGGCGTCTGATCGAACTGGAAGTCCAGCGCCCACACGTGGCCGGGACGCTCAGCGCTCAGCCGCTCGGCCGGAACCGTTGATTCGCCCAGCCGCTGGCGCCCTGCGCCGCCTTCTGGGCACACGGAGGCCTCCTCGCGCCACACACACGCTGCACCCGCTTGCGGTTGACCTCCCAGCCCTCCTGGCGCAGCAGGGCGTGCGCGCGCCGGTACCCCCACCGCGGCCGCTTGCGGGACACGTCGCGCAGCCGCGCCCGCAACGCTCCCTCGTCGGCAGCGACACCGGATGGGCGGCGCTGCATGAAGCAATGCTGCCCGGTGACCTCACACGCCCGTCGCTCGGAAACGCCGAGACGGTCCTGGAGCATCAGGACCGCCTCGCGCCGGCGCGACGGGCTCACCAGTTTCCCTTGGCGATCTCCCGCAGCGCGAGGTTCTCCAGCTCCTTGTCGGCCACCAACCGCTTGAGCTGCGCGTTCTCGTGCGCGAGCTCCTTGAGGCGCCGGACGTCATCGGCCTTCATCGCCCCGTACTGCGCCCGCCAGCGGTGAAAGGTGGCCTCGGAGACCTCCAACGCCTTCGCGACCTCGGGCACCTCCATGCCCTCGCCAAGCATCCGGATCGGCCTCGCGCAGCTTGCGCACAATCTGCTCGGGCCGGTGACGGCGCCTGTTCATCAGGGTCCTCCTCTGGCCCATTCCGCAGGGCCGCAAGGACTCTCACACGCACCGGACCGATCTCGCGGGGTCAGGCCACCTGGCCAGTTCCCCTGACCTGCCGACCACTGGACCTTCAAGGTCGGTCTTGCGGCCACGGAAGCTAGTCCTCTAAACACCAACGCTAGGGACGTGACTGCGCACCGATCGGACACATGTCGAGGCGTCCGCGGGCGGCGACTAGCGATCGGACCACCGCGCCGATGGAGTCGTCATGCTTCGACGACTCCCGTCCATCAGAGTCCGGCTCGCGACCGCGACACTCGCAGTGTCACTGGCCTTCGTTGGCGGAGCCGTCGCTCCCACGGCGCACGCTGGCCGCGTCGAATCGCAGCGTGCGGCCGCAGACATTGTTAGTACGTCGGAGAAGACGGGGATTAAGGCCGTTGTCCACAGTCGCGGCGCGGCGCGAGTGACGCTTGTAGTCGAACGTCGTAATCGCGGACGTTGGATGGAACTCGCAGCCACGCGACGGACCGTCCGGAGCGGACGGACGGTCGTCAGGATGTTCGTGCCACGCGAAGCCTGGACGCGCGTCGGCTGCCGAGCCCGTATCCGCGTGAAGCTGAGCCCGAGCCGCACAGGCGCCGCCAGACAGCGGTCCGGATACGTATCGACGAGATCGCTGGAGCGCCGGGGCTGCGGGAGCCCGAGAATCGCCCTGACCAAGAAGACGGGCGGCACCAAGACGAAGCCGGCTCGGGGGGACGCAACGCAGCCGTCGCCAACGCCCACACCGGCTCCCGGGCCTGAGCTGCCCCGGCGTGATCTCGGTATCACGGAGGACGTTCAATACCTCTCGGGGCCCGAGCTCGACGCACGCCTCGATGCCTACGTCCAACTCGGCGTACGCTGGGTCCGCTTTCAGGTGATCTGGGATGTCGTCGAGCGGCACGGACCCGGCACGGCGGACTGGTCACGGTATGACGAACTCGTCCGCGAGCTCCACGAGCGAGGGCTCAAGCCGCTCGCGATCATTCAGACGACGCCGGCGTGGGCGCGCGTGCCTGACTGCGAGCACGTCCTCTGCCCGCCCGCCGATGCCGCCGACTATGCCCGCTTCGCAGCGGAGGCGGCAGCCCGCTACGCCGGCCGCATCCAGCACTGGGAGATCTGGAACGAACCCAACAACCACTATTTCTGGAAGCCCGGCCCGGAGCCTCAGGCCTACGCCGAGCTTCTCGTGGCGGCACATGCCGCAATCAAGGCCGCGGATCCACAAGCCGTGGTGGTCACCGGCGGACTAGCCCCCGCCATGACCGAGCGAGTCGAGGCAGGCGGCTATCAGTGGGTGAACCCGGTCGAGTTCGTGTCGGCGCTGTACGCCCACGGGGCGAGTAAGTCGTTCGATGTCCTCGCGGCGCATCCGTATACGTTCCCTCATCTGCCGCCGCACCCGTTCATCGGGAGCGCGTGGTACGAGATGTACGGGACTTCGCCCAGCATCCGCTCCCTGATGGAGGCCCACGGTGACGCCCACAAGCCGATCTGGGCGACTGAGTTCGGCGCTCCCACCGGACCGACGAGTAACCCGCGCGCGCTGACGGAGCAAGAGCAGGCCGAGATGCTCGAGCGCGGCTACGAGGAGTGGGTGAAGCACTCCTGGTCGGGCCCGATGATCATCTGGGCTTACCACGACTGGGACGCCGATTACGAGGACGCTCATTTCGGCCTCGTGCGCGCCGACGGGACGAAGAAGGCGGCTTACTACTCGTTCCAGCGGTTGGCCGGGCGCTAGATTGAGACCGGCGACGAACGGCGGAAGGCGGGACCACCGGTTACGGAAAGACACTCGCGTCTGCGCCGATCGACGACCTCGGACGGGAACTGAGCTCAGCACACGGGGGGCGCGTGCCAGAGGTGTTCGGACGGCTCGACACGGCGCAACTGGCGTTCGAGGAAGGGATGCACCGCGGGCTGATCGAACAGTGCATCCTTGAAACCTGTAGCGGGTAGCCCACGACTCGATATGGCACGCCGACCCCGGGTAGCGTTCATTGACGAGGCTGTCCACGGCCACAGCACGCTCATGCGGATAATCGCGGCCGCGATGCCTCAGGACGCGCCCATAACGCCCGTTTTCTACCGCGTGCCGGAGCCCCGTGGGATCGAGCGGCTTGCCGTCGCGCGCATTCCATGGCTCGGGGATGCCGACATGCAGCCTCTTCGGTGGAGATCGCGGTACTCGTGGCGCGCGAATCGCGCCATCCGAGCAGCTGCGGCCGAAGCCGTCTTCGTCAACAGCCAGTCGTGTGCCTTTCTTCTGCCTGGCTCTGACGCTCCGCCTTCGGTCGTCTCCGTCGACGGGACGCATCACCAGCTTGCGCCGATGGAGTACTGGCGAGAGCGGAACCTGGCCTCACCGGTCATGGAGCGCCTCAACGAGCGCTTAGAGCGACGTGCGTACGAAGCGGCGCACACGGTGCTGGCCTGGACTGAATGGGCTGCTGGTTCCCTCCGAAACGACTATGGGATCGACCCAGACCGAATCGTGACGATGCACGTCGGCGTCCACGCAGAGAAGTATGCAGGGATTCGCCGCACCGACTTGGTTCAAGCGACGCCCCTGCGCCTCCTGTTCATAGGAAACCAAGTCGATCGGAAGGGGCTGGGAGTGGTGGCTCAGGCTCTTGAGCGCCTCTCCTTCCCCGCTCACCTCGACGTCGTTACCAACGATGACGTCCAGGGTTCTAGCGCGATGACGATCCACCGCGGGCTGGCTTCTGGTTCCCCACGATTCCTGGAGCTCCTCAGCGCTAGCGATGCGTTCGTCTTCCCGACACGCGCAGACACCGTGTCCTGGGTGGTCCTCGAAGCCATGGCTGCCGGACTGCCGGTCGTCACAACCCGAACGGGCGCCATACCCGAACTTTTGGGAGAGACCGGGATCCTCGTCGATCGTGATCCTGACTCCGTCGCCGCCGCGATCGACAAGCTCCACGCTGATCCTGAGATGGGGCTCCGGCTCGGCAAGCTGGCGCGTGAGCGCGTCAAAGAGCGATACGACGCGTCAGTCCAAGTACCAAAGCTGGCAGACCTGCTTTCGCGCGCTGCTTCGGGGAGCTAAGGCGAACCGGTAAGTCCCACGTTCATCACGGCGGTCCGGTGTTACTGGCCGGCTGTGGTAAACGCGGTCGTCAGTGGTAGTGTTCGGAGCGTGCCGCGGGACGCGCGTTCGCTGCCGCAGGCCGCCCAGGAGGAGCTGCGGCGGACGGCGATCCGGCTGGTGAGCGAGGGGCGTACGCAGGAGGAGGCGGCCCGCGTCGTCGGGGTCCGTCGCCAGGCGGTCGGGCGGTGGGTCAAGGCGGATCGTGAGGGCGGCGACGAGGCGCTGGCGGCGCGGCGGCGGGGGCGTCGCGGCGGGCACACGAAGCTCACACAGGCGCAGCAGCAGAAGATCGCTCGGCTGATCGCCGGCAAGAATCCCGACCAGCTCAGCCTGCCGGGGTTCTTGTCGACGCGGGCGCTGGTGCGCAACCTGATCGGCCGGCAGTTCGGCGTCGAGGTCGGCGAGGACACCCGTGGGGCGCTACCTGCGCGCCTGGGGATTCAGCCCGCAGAAGCCGATGCGCCGCGCCTACGAGCAGTCCGACGAGGCGGTGCGCCGGCTGGCTGCAGGAGCGCTACCCCGAGATCGAGAAGCGCGCCTACCGCGAGCGCGCGGAGATTCTGTGGGCCGACGAGTCCGGGCTGCGCTGCGACCACTCGGCGGGGCGGACGTGGGCGCCCGTCGGCCAGACGCCGGTCACCAAGGGACGGGCAAGCGCTTGGAGGCCAACATGATCGCCGCCGTCTCCAACACCGCCACGCTCAGGTTCCGCGTCTGCGACGAGCGCTTCACCGACCCGCTGTTCCTGGACTTCCTCAAGTGGCTAATCAAGGACAACCACGGGCGCAAGGTCGTGCTGATCTTCGACGGGCACCCCGCCCACCGCGCCCGCACCGTGCGCGACTGGGTCGCCGAGCACCCCGAGCAGATCGAGCTGCACTTCCTGCCCGGCTACTCCCCCGAGCTCAACCCCGCCGAGATGCTCAACCACGACGTGGGGGCCAACGCGCTCGGGCGCCGCCGCCCGCTCGACGTCGCCGAGCTCAGGGTCGACGTCCCCCGTTGCTTGCGCTCCTGCCAGCGCCAGCCCGCCGGCCTCGCGCGCTACCTCCGCGAACGTCACGTTCTCTACGCCGCCACGCCCGCTATTTGCCGCTCAGGGTTAGTAATCGGGAAGCTGTGTCCAGCGACCTGATGTCGAGAAGGTCACGTTGGGACGGTCGCGCCGGCGTTTGGGCGCGGATGAGCGGGGATATGCGCCCGACGACGTCCTCGTAGCGTTTAACGGACACTATGCCCGCCGAACCCGCCCATACCACGACGTGGACCAGCGGCTGGGAGCGCGTCGTCTCCGCCTTCCGCCGGTCACTGTCACTGCTGGCCGCCGCCTTCGTCCTCGGCGCGGCGGCGATGCTCGCGTACGACGTGGCGGCGGGTGCCCTGTACCGCGCCGAATCGCTCGTCCTCGTCCCGGGAGAGCCCGAGCGGCCGACGCCCGAGCGACAGACCGAGACGCAGGCGCTGCTCGCAACCACGAGCGAGTTCCGCGGCGTCGTGGCCAGTCGGATACCCGAGCTCGAACAACAGGACGTGGCTCGGAGCCTGCGTGTCACCGTAGAGGTCGGAGCCGACATCCTGCGCTTCACGGCGGAAGCCTCGACGGAAGAGGATGCCGTTGACCTGGCGAACATCGCCGCGCAGGCATACCCCGGTTTCGTGGCCAATCTCGGGGAGTACCGTGCGCAAACGGTCAGCGAAGCGCGAGAGGCGTCGAGGATCCGCCCCGCTCCGGTGCGCGACGCCTTGATCGGCGGGGCGCTGGGTCTCATGGCGGGACTGCTCATCATGGGCGCGCGCGAGGCGCTCACGACGCGAGTCCGCGACGCGCGCGACGTGGAGGACTCGCTCGGATGGCCCGTCCTGGTCGAGCTTGGAGACCCGGATGTGGATAGGCCCGTAGCGCTCGAGCGCCTGAGCCTCATCGTCGCCGTGAGCGACGGCAGCCGGAGGCCGTCGTCGATCCTGCTCACATCCATCGACGATGCGGCCGGCGCTCGCAAGGTTGCCGACGCACTTGCCACGACCCTTGCGGCCAAGTCGGGCGCCACGTCGGCCGTGGTGAGCTTCGAAGGATCGGGAGCTCGATTGAGCTGGTTCTCCAGCTCCGGCGACGTCAGGTCGGAGACGTCGGGCGCTGACGAGCTCCGCCCCGAAAGGCTCGCGAGCCCGACTGCGATCGCCGAGATGGTCGACCGCGCGAATGGCGGCCTCATCATCTGCCCCCCGCCGGGCGATCGATCCACGGCCGTCGACGAATTCGCCACGGTGGCGGACTGGTGCCTTCTCGTGGCGTCTACAGGCAGGACAAGGCGGGCGGCGCTGGAGGAGTTCGGCCGGCGCAGCGCCGACTGGCCGTCGAAGCGCGGTGTCGTTGTTGCTTCAAAGCTTTAGCCGCGCTGCTCGATCGTCGCCCTCGTCGGGTACGAGCTGGGCGACCTCGCCCCCGAGCGGCGCCGGTATCCTGGTGGTGGCGCGGAATCGTGGGTCGCCGAGCCGACGAACGCCACCCGGCGCGGGGGCGCCGGGCGCTCGAGCAGGGCGTCGACGAGGGCGAGCTGCGCGAGGTGGTTGACCTGGAACGTCGTCTCGAAGCCGTCGGCCGTGCGCGACGCGCCGCGCACGAGCTGCACGCCCGCGTTGCAGGCGACGGCGTCGACGGCGGGCAGTCCGCCGCGGCGGCGCGGACCTCCCCGAGCCGGGCGAGGTCAAGG
>JALYNB010000260.1 GCA_030773395.1 Actinomycetota bacterium | reverse complement strand
CGCGGAGCCGCGCTCGCCGGCGGCACGCTCGCCCTGTCCCTGGTCCTGTCCGCCTGCGGCGGCAGCGGCGACACCACCGACACCACCGCGTCGGGGGGCATGAACCACTCCGGGAGCTCGAGCGCGGTCGGAACGGCGCCCGAGCACGCAGCCGAGGACCACAACGCCGCCGACGTCGAGTTCGCCCAGTTGATGATCGTGCACCACCGTGGGGCGATCGAGATGACGGAGATGGCCGGCACCCGCGCCGCCAGCCCGGAGGTCAAGGACCTCGCCAAGTCGATCCAGGCCGCCCAGGAGCCCGAGATCCAGACCATGAGCGGCTGGCTCGAGACCTGGGGCGAGGAGGTCCCCGAGGGCACCACCCCCGTCGACGGCTCGATGGGTCACGGCGGCTCGATGGGTCACGGCGGCGGCTCGATGCCGGGGATGATGAGCGAGCACGACATGGCCGCCCTCGAGGCGGCGAGCGGAGCCGAGTTCGACCGCATGTTCCTCGAGGGCATGACCGAGCACCACGAGGGCGCGATCAGCATGGCCCAGACCGAGCAGGCCGAGGGCAAGTACGCCGAGGCCGTGGCGCTGGCCGAGAAGATCGAGACCGAGCAGACGGCGGAGATCGAGGAGATGCGGGGACTCCAGGGAGCCCTCTGACCGTGACGAGCACGGGTCCCGGGAGGCGCCGCAGCGGCGCCTCCCGGGGTGCCGCCTCCCTGGGATGACCCACGCGCGGAAGCCGCAGACCGTCGTACGCCCGACCGCCCGTGGCCTTGCTCTCCTCCGGTCGGGGGGCGGGCCGACGCCCGACAGGAGGGGTAGGTTCGCCCTGGGGGCCACCGCCGGGGCGGCTGCAAGTGGACGGAGGTCGCGATGACCGAGTCCGACGGCTCGCAGTCCGACCCGCGGCAGTCCGACGCGCAGCGCCCGGGCAGCCACCCTGACGTGCCCACCCACAGGGTGCTCACGGTGCCGAACCTGCTGTCGATGCTCCGGCTGCTGGGCGTGCCCGTGTTCCTCTACCTGGTGCTGGTGCGCGAGGCCGACGGGCTCGCCGTCCTGCTGCTCATGGTGAGCGGCGTCAGCGACTACCTCGACGGCCGGCTGGCCCGCGCCTGGGGCCAGTTCACCCGGCTCGGCCAGCTGCTCGACCCGCTGGCCGACCGGCTCTACATCGCGTCCACGGTCGTGGCCCTGACCCTCCGCGAGGTCATCCCGCCCTGGGTGATCCTCGGGGTCTTCGCCCGCGACGCGCTGCTCGCGGCGATGCTGCCGGTCCTGCGCCGGCACGCCTACGGCCCGCTGCCCGTGAACTTCCTGGGCAAGGCCGCCACGGCGAACCTGCTCTACGCCTTCCCGCTCCTCCTCCTGGGAGCGGGGGAGGGCTGGCTGGCCGCGGTCGCGCTGCCCGTCGCGTGGGGCTTCACCGCGTGGGGCCTCGGCCTCTACTGGTGGTCCGGGCTGCTGTACGTCGTCCAGGTGCGCCGACTGGTGCTCGCCGACCGGGCCGTGGCGGCCGGCGTGGGTGCGCCCGTGCCGGACGCGGTGCCGCGCGACCGGGGGAGGCCGGGGCAGCACGAGGCGGAGCCCGTCCGGTGAGCGTCGCGCCCTCGGGTGCGCGCCGGGGGCCCGCGTGAGAGCGGTCGTCATGGCCGGCGGCGAGGGCACCCGCCTGCGACCGATGACGGCCAACCAGCCGAAGCCGCTGCTCCCGGTGGTCGGGCGTCCGATCATGGAGCACGTCCTGCTGCTGCTGCGCCGCCACGGGCTCACCGAGACGGTCGTGACGGTGCAGTTCCTCGCCGCGCTCGTGCGCAACTACTTCGGCGACGGCGACGACCTCGGCATGTCGCTGACCTACGCGACCGAGGGGACCGCGCTAGGCACGGCCGGCAGCGTCAAGAACGCCGAGGCCGGGCTGCGCGACGAGCCCTTCGTGGTGATCAGCGGCGACGCGCTCACCGACCTCGACCTCAGCGACATGATCCGGGTGCACCGCGAGCGCGGGGCCCTCGTCACGGTCGGGCTCGTGCCGGTCCCGAACCCGCTCGAGTTCGGCATCGTCACCACGGACACCGACGGCCGCGTCGAACGGTTCCTCGAGAAGCCGACGTGGGGCCAGGTGTTCACCGACACGGTCAACACCGGCGTCTACGTGATGGAGCCCGAAGTTCTCGCGGCGATGGAGCGCGGGAGGCCCGCCGACTGGTCCGCCGACGTCCTGCCCGCCCTGCTCGCGAGGGGCGCTCCCGTCTACGGCTACGTCTCCGACCGCTACTGGGAGGACGTCGGCACACACGAGTCCTACCTGCGCGCCCACGCCGACGTCCTCGCCGGGAGGGTGGCCGTCGACATGGCGGCGTTCGAGGTCAGCCCCGGGGTGTGGGTGGGCCGCGACGCCGACCTCAGCCCCGACGCGGTGGTCTCCGGGCCGGTGTACGTCGGCGACTACGCGAAGGTCGAGGCCGGCGCCGAGCTGCGCGACTCAGCGGTCGTCGGCAACAACGTCGTCGTCAAGAGCGGCGCCGTCGTCGAGCGCAGCGTCGTGCACGACAACTCCTTTCTCGGGCCGCGGAGCGTGCTACGCGGCTGCGTCGTCGGCAAGAACACCGACGTCATGCGCTCGGCCCGGCTGGAGGAGGGCGTGGTCGTCGGCGACGAGTGCGTCGTCGAGGAGGACGCCTACGTCCAGTCGGGGGTGAAGGTCTACC
>JALYNB010000259.1 GCA_030773395.1 Actinomycetota bacterium | reverse complement strand
CTCGTGGGTCGCGCTCGCCGGCGCCGCGGCGGGGGCGCCGCCGGGCCAACGGCGGCCCGGTCGGCAAGACCGAGCGCTGCGCGCTGCTGGTGGGAGTGGCCGCCGGGGTGCCGGCGGTGCCCGTCCTCGCCGTCGTCGCGGCCGGTGGGCTGGTCACCGCGGGCGTCCGCCTCCCAGGCCTCTGTCGCGGGCTCGTCGCGGGCGGTGCCGCGTGAGCACCGGCCCCGTGGCCACCGCGGCCCCTGTCGTCGCCGGGCTGCTCGGCGCGGGAGGTGTTGGGGTCGCCCTGTCGGGTCAGCGGGAGCTCGTCCGGCGGTGGGCGTCGCGCTGAACGCCTCCCGGCAGGTAGGCCACCGTGCGCTCGTCGAGGACGGCCAGCGCCCCGTGTCGAGGTGGTAGTAGCGCGGGTCGACCAGGGTCAGGCTGATCACCGGCAGGCCGAACATCTCCTGCATCGCGGCCCTGGCCGTGGCGGCCCGGCCGTCCTCGGCGTGCTGCGGTTCCTCAACTCACCACCGGCGGGTCGTGCCGCGTGTCCCGCCGCCCCCGGGGGGGCCACCCGGCCCGACGGTCGTCGGCTGCGCGGTGGTGGTGATCCGGTGACCGACGCCACGCTGAGTCTGGATCAGCCCCGCGCCGAGCTTCTTGCGCAGGTAGCCGACGTAGACGTCCACGACGTTGGAGCCCGGGTCGAAGTCGAGACCCCACACCTGTGACAGGAGCTGCTCGCGGGACAGCACCTGCCCGGCGGCGCGGACCAGCGTCTCCGCGAGGAGGAACTCACGAGCCGTGAGCTCCACCGCTTTGTCGTCGACACTGGCCCGGCGGGTGACGAGGTCGAGCGCCAGGCCGCCCGCCCGGATCCTGGTCCCCTCTGCCGACGGTGGGGGGGTGCGCAGCCTGGCTCGGACCCGGGCGAGCAGCTCGTCGAACGCGAAGGGCTTGGTGACGTAGTCGTCGGCACCGCGGTCGAGACCGGCCACCCTGTCGGGCACGGCGTCCCGAGCGGTCAGCAGGATCACCGGCATCGTCTCCCCCCGGCGACGGACGGCCTCCAGCACGTGCAGTCCGTCTACGCCGGGCAGCCCGATGTCGAGGACGACGAGGTCGACGGCCCCGTCGCGGGCGGCCTCGATGGCGTCCAGACCGTTGTCCAGCACCGTCGTCCGGTAGCCGTGCGTGCTGAAGCCTCTCGCGAGGAGGGAGGCAATCCGCGGCTCGTCCTCGACGATCAAGATGTGCACTGGTACTCCAGAACGTCCTCGGGCGGCTCCCCGCGTCGCATGAGGAACCTCTCACCCAGCACGTCGGTGCGCATCTTCCGGGCGCGGCGGGTGAGGATGGCCCCACGAGACGGCGCGGCGCCAGGCGATGCCGGATCGGGTGATCCTCGGGCATCCACCAGCCGACCCTTGTCCCGGCGCGGCAGACACAGGGGGATAGCGCTGTCGGCATGAATGGTGTGGGAATGGAGCCGCGTGGGCTCCGACTGGCCCTGCTCGTCGTGGGACTGCTCGCTCTGACGGGAATGCTGATGGGTCTGACGCTGCTCGATCGAGACCGTGCTGATCCAGTGCCCCCGATCCACGTGCGTGGGCTGGGGACACCGGCGCTGCCGCCGCCACCACCGGCAGTCCCCATTCCGACGCCCGGTCGGTGATCGAGCGGATAGCCCGGAGGCTCGGCCTGCTCGGGCAGGTCCTCACCTTGGTCGTCCTCACCGTCGCGGTGGCGCTGAGCGGGTCCCTGGCGACGTTCCGACAGGTGCTGCTCGTCCGGCTGGACGAGCGGATCGACAACCGCCTGGAGCAGGAGGCGGAGGAACTGCGGCGGCTGGCCGCCGGCCTGAACCCGGTCACCGGAACCCCCTTCGCCGGCGACGCGGACTCGGTCCTGCGGGTGTTCTTCGAACGGAATGTGCCCAGCGACGGCGAAGGCTTCCTCGCGGTCAGCCGCGGCCAGCTGTTGCACGTGACCCCCGCCGCGCGTCCCGTCCTCCAGGACGGCGCCCTGCTCGCCCGGTGGAGTGGATTGGACAGCAGCGAACGCGATCGAGTGCGCATCGACGGCCGCCGCTTCGACTACCTGGCCGTCCCTCTCGTGACCGACGCCGACGGTCGGGAGGCGGTCTTCGTCGTGGTGGAGGACTACGACAGCGAACGGGCGAAGATTGATGAGGCGCTCCTGGTCGAACTGGTCGTGTCAGGGCTGGCTCTACTCGCCGCCTCGGCTGTCGCCGGAGTCGCAGCCGGACGTGTGCTGGCGCCACTGCGGCTGCTCACGGCCGCCGCGCAACAGGTCACCGAGCGGAACCTCGGGCGACGGCTCCCCGTGCCGACGGGAACCGACGAGGTCGCGACGCTGACCCGGACGTTCAACGCGATGCTCGACCGCCTCGATGAGGCGTTCGAGGTGCAGCGCGACTTCCTCGCGGACGCCGGGCACGAGATCCGCACTCCAATCACAATCGTCCGGGGCCACCTGGAGCTCATGGGCGACGACCCGCAGGAGCGGGCCGACACGGTCGAGCTGGTCACCGACGAGCTCGACCGGATGGCCCGTCTGGTCAGCGACCTCCTGCTGCTCGCCCGCGCCCGGCGGCCCGACTTCCTGCAGCTCGCGGAACTGCCTCCGGACGTGCTGCTCGAGGAGGTGCTCGAGAAGGCCCGGGTGCTCGGGCAGCGGCAGTGGCTGTACGACGGCAGCACCGACGTCCTGCTCTGCGCGGATCGTCACCGGCTCACGCAGGCGGTCCTCCAGCTGGTGCAGAACGCCGTTCAGCACGGCCGTCCAGGCGGCGTGATCGCGGTGGGGAGCGCTGCCAGCAGGGACGGCGTCCACGTGTGGGTCCGTGACGACGGTCCCGGGATCCCCGTCGACGACCAGGCCCGCGTGTTCCAGTGCTTCAGCCGGGTCGGAGCGCGCCGCTCAGACGGAGCCGGACTGGGCCTGGCGATCGTGTGCGCCATCGCGGAGGCGCACGGGGGTTCGGTCGACCTGTTCAGCCGACCCGGGAAGGGCGCAATCTTCGTCCTGACGCTGCCTCGTGCCGTGGCCGACTCGACTGCCGCCGCAGGGACTCGTTCTCTCCCAGTCGAGCCCCCAGGTGCCACGAGCGCCAGCGGCGACAGCGCCCCTCCTGCGACTCCCCGCCGGGCGTCACCGCGCCGCTGACCGGGCGCCGCGCGAGCGTGGTCCCCCGGCTGCCGTCAGCCCGCCACGTCGTCACTGTCCTCGCCCCTGTCCTCCTCGCCGCCGTTCTCGTCGTCCCGGTCGGTGCCGTCGTCGTCCCGGTCGTCCACGTCGTCGCTGTCTCGGTCACCGGCGGACTCCGGACCGCTGGGAGGCTTGTCCGCGTCCCTGCTCGACGTCCCGTCGCTCTCCTGCTGGCCCTGCCGCTCTATCAGGTCGACGAGCCGCCGCTCCTCCACGGGCGAGCCCTCATCCACGTCGCGCACCGTCTCGCTCGGGCGACGGCCCCAGTCCAGGCCCGGCGTGGTGACGACCGTGTACGCCAGGAAGGCCAGGCTGGCGACGAGTGCGGCGGCCCGGGCGAGGAGGTAGCCCCAGCCCCGTTCGGGTCGCCAGGTCATCGCGAGCCCCCCCGCACAGCGTCGATCAGGCCCCGCCCGGTGACGTTCTGGATCTGCAGGCCGGGGCGTGCGTTCACCTCGAGGACCAGCGGGCCGCGCTCGGCGTCGACGACGATGTCCGCCCCGAGATAATGCAGGCCGGTCGCGGGGGCGCACCGGGCGGACGCCTCCAAGATCTCCGCCCAGTGCGGCACCGCCGCGCCGACGATCTCCGCATCGGTGTCGGGGTGGTGGCTGAGCGTCCGGCCCGCGGCCCAGGCACGGGTCACGCGTCCGGTCGCGAGGTCCACGGCAGCACCGATCGCGTGCTGGTGGAGGTTGGCCCGGCCGCCACTGGCCCGCGTGGGGAGCCGGAGCATCGCCAGCCGTGGTTCGTTCCCGACGTAGATCACGCGCACGTCGGGCAGGCCGCGGAACGACAGCCGGTCCAGGTCGGGGTGGCTGCGGATCAGGGGTTCGAGGAGGGCGCAGTCACGCCCGCGGGGGGAGTACTCGCCGTCGAGGACGAGCCGGACGTGGTCCTTGACCTCCAGCAGGGTCAGCCGACGGCCGGACCCCGTGCGCCAGCCCCCGTCGGGGTGCCGCCCGTCGGCCAGGAGGATGCCGGTGCCGCCCAGGCTCTGGTTCGGCTTGAGGGCCCAAGCCGGGGGCAGCGCGTCCCAGTCGAGGGCCGCGAGGTCCCGACGGCTCGTGAGAAGGGCCAGCGTGGGAGCCACCGGGGCGCCGATGTCGCTGAGCGCCACCTTCGTGGCGTGCTTGTCGTTGACGAGCCGGATGGCTTCGGGCGGGTTCTCCCGGACGATGAGGTCGTTGCGCCCGTTGAGACCCAGGGTGCTGTCGTAGGACCGCCACACGCGGTGCTCACCCGCGCGGGCCAGGCCGGCACGGAAGCGGAGCAGCACGTTCACGCCGGACTCCCGGCGGCCGAACGGGAGGGCGCCGTGCTGGCCGCGGAGTCCCGGAACCTGAGCAGCTCGCTGATCCGCAAGCCCCGGTACGTCCCGATGATGCATGCCCAGATCGTGCAGACCGCCGCCAGCTGGATCGGGATGGTGTCGGCGAGCAGCCGGACCGCCGGAGCGAGGATCACAAGGGCGACCAGCGCGGCCACCCCGAGGGTGAGCACGGCCTCCCAGACCGCGGTGGACAACCCGTCGAGCTCCCAGGTCTCCCACAGCCGCTCAACGATGATCGCGGTGACGACGACCGGGAGCGAGGCTCCCCAGGAGTCCACCGCGCTGCTGACCCCGCCGGCCTCCTGCAGCGTCACCAGGGCGACCGCGACGACGCCGACGAGCGCGGACAGCCGCACTACTCGTGGCAGTCGCAGCCTGCGCAGGAGCGGCTGCGCGGCGAACCCGAGGATGAACATGCCGATGGTGAGGAGCAGCCCCGGGACCAGACCTGCCTGGCTGTAGCCGATAGCGAGCAGCACAGGGCTGAACGCGCCGAGGGTCTGCAGCCCGAACACGACCCGCAGCACCACGATCACCAGCGCGGCGAGGGGCAGCACCGCCAGCAGCGCGGTTGGACCGAGCGCAGAGGACTGGGCCAGGAGGCTGCCCAGGGCGCTGGGCGCCTGGGGCTCCCCCGGGGTGGTCAGCAGTTGTTCGCCCACCGAGATCCGGAACCGGCGCAAGTCGTCCCGCCCCAGCAGAACTGGTGTGCTGCGCTCGCTGCGGTCCGCGACGTTCACCCGGGTGGCGAAGGCGTCCCCCGCGATCTGCAGGGCTGCGGGCACCACCGGGCGCTCCTCCCGGCCCAGGGACGACGCGATCGTGACCGTGTCCGCGTCCTCGAGGTCGAAGCCCAGGTCCTCGGCCATCCGCTGGTCGATGGAGGTGGACGTCGCTCCGGTGTCCACCCGGGCGATGGCCTCGACCGTCCTCCCCGTCGGACCGGTGATCCTCACCAGTTCCTTGTTCCCGATGATGGCCCGAGGGTCCTGGTTGGCGACTTGCACTCCCGGCGCCGCGACCAGACTCACCACGACGACGACCAGGGACGCGGCGGCGATGACGACCTGAGCCGCGACCGGCATGTGACTCTGTCTCATAGCGGGAGGGATGCGCCGACCTGGCCACCGACTAAACGGTCATGAGAAGGCCCTCACACCCTCCTCAGGGGACTCTCATCACCGTCGAGCCGACCGGGTCAGCCGCGGGTCAGCACCTCGACGCGCACCTGGCCGACCCCGAACCGCCCCAGCTCCCGCATCGCGGCCTGCGACAGGTCGAGGATCCGGTCACCGACGTAGGGGCCCCGGTCGGTGACCAGCACGGTCACCGCCCGACCGTCGGGCCGCGTCACCCGCACGACCGTCCCCAGCGGCACGGTCGTCATCGCGGCGGTCAGCCGCTCCGGGTCGTACGGCGATCCCGAGGCGGTCGGCTTGCCGACGAACCCGGGGCCGTACCAGCTCGAGTCGCCGACCATCACCTTGCCTGTCGGGACGAAGCCCGCGGGCAGCCCCCCGGGGGAGGTCCGCTGCGTCTCCTCCAGGAGGGCGAGCACGGGCTCCTGCGCGGCCGCGGCCTTCCGGCCGCGCGAGGTGACCGCGGGTGCGACCGCGAACGCCACCGCCGCGGACTGCTGGGTGAGTGCCGAGCGCTCGACCGCAAGGTCACGCAGCGCCTGCGCCGCAGCAGCTCGGGCCCGGGCGTCGGCGGCGCGGCGCTGCTGCTCGGCGTAGACG